>NZ_JAJDJW010000014.1:0-96144 GCF_020567645.1 Enterococcus sp. CWB-B31 | reverse complement strand
ATTATTAGCTTCTGCCGGTATTCCTCATATCCGAGGAGGCTCATTGTCAAGGACAATCGGACAATAACGCGAATTGAAATCGGACACCTTATAAAAACTGTCAAGAAAAGGGTTGCCATTCCAAAAACGAATAACATTATCTATCTTTTTACCTTCTGGTTTTACCGTTACTAAATCTTTAAGAGTACAAAAACTATCCCTATCGACTTATTTCTTTGATTTTTGTTTTACCGTTACTAAATCTTTAAGAGTACAAAAACTAAACAATAATTCTTTATCTGACATAGTTAGTTTTACCGTTACTAAATCTTTAAGAGTACAAAAACTCGAAACATTTTCTACTTTTGACATTTTTTGTTTTACCGTTACTAAATCTTTAAGAGTACAAAAACTCTTTTTTAACGTAGGCTTATCTTTTGTCAGTTTTACCGTTACTAAATCTTTAAGAGTACAAAAACAATGATCCCAAACGGGAAATCTATAGTATTGTTTTACCGTTACTAAATCTTTAAGAGTACAAAAACACAACCACCGAATGATTTCGACAACGCTTCGTTTTACCGTTACTAAATCTTTAAGAGTACAAAAACAGTAGGGTACACAAAACAACAAGGCATATGGTTTTACCGTTACTAAATCTTTAAGAGTACAAAAACAATACAGCTACGATCAAAAACGAGCATACTGTTTTACCGTTACTAAATCTTTAAGAGTACAAAACCCATTCGGTTGTTCAATTTCTCCAAAAATTTGTTTTACCGTTACTAAATCTTTAAGAGTACAAAAACCTCGAATTTGTAACTGATACTGCCATCTAGTTTTACCGTTACTAAATCTTTAAGAGTACAAAAACACTACGAAAGTACAGTTAAAGAGGCTACAAGTTTTACCGTTACTAAATCTTTAAGAGTACAAAAACTGTAACAGATTTGTTTCCAACTGTCAAGCAGTTTTACCGTTACTAAATCTTTAAGAGTACAAAAACACAAAATTTTGCCTTTTCTTTTGTCAAACAGTTTTACCGTTACTAAATCTTTAAGAGTACAAAAACTGTAACAGATTTGTTTCCAACTGTCAAGCAGTTTTACCGTTACTAAATCTTTAAGAGTACAAAAACAAGTGTCGGAATATTATTTTCTGGCATACTGTTTTACCGTTACTAAATCTTTAAGAGTACAAAAACCTTCTTCGAAGCCTTCGATAACATATTTGTGTTTTACCGTTACTAAATCTTTAAGAGTACAAAAACATGGACCTGTTCGGAAGTTCAAAAAGAAAAGTTTTACCGTTACTAAATCTTTAAGAGTACAAAAACGCTTCGTCTCTCAAGTCTGCAAGTTGTCTAGTTTTACCGTTACTAAATCTTTAAGAGTACAAAAACTTGAATTTCTTCCCACACATTGGACAGTAAGTTTTACCGTTACTAAATCTTTAAGAGTACAAAAACGCATACTCTTATCAGGAGATATCAGCACCTGTTTTACCGTTACTAAATCTTTAAGAGTACAAAAACAAACTAAGCCTGATATTTCACGTTCTTTATGTTTTACCGTTACTAAATCTTTAAGAGTACAAAAACGAAAGTGGAGGATACTTTGATGTATCCAGAGTTTTACCGTTACTAAATCTTTAAGAGTACAAAAACAGTGCCAGAACTGCAAAGCAAAAGTAACTAGTTTTACCGTTACTAAATCTTTAAGAGTACAAAAACATAAACATTACAGCCCTTTAAAACTATTTTGTTTTACCGTTACTAAATCTTTAAGAGTACAAAAACCATTTCGTATTCCTCTCGACTGTACAAAGTGTTTTACCGTTACTAAATCTTTAAGAGTACAAAAACAAAGCAGCAATGTACTCATATCGCTACCGCGTTTTACCGTTACTAAATCTTTAAGAGTACAAAAACTCAAGGTGGATGCGTGATTTTGTCGGTAAAGTTTTACCGTTACTAAATCTTTAAGAGTACAAAAACAGTTAGTCGGCTTCATCAAATCTGCGTTAGGTTTTACCGTTACTAAATCTTTAAGAGTACAAAAACTATTTTTTATTTTTATTTCTCATTTGTTTGGTTTTACCGTTACTAAATCTTTAAGAGTACAAAAACTCAGTGCTCAAACTGAAATACCTTACTATGGTTTTACCGTTACTAAATCTTTAAGAGTACAAAAACTTATAGGCTCATCATATTCATTATATAAATGTTTTACCGTTACTAAATCTTTAAGAGTACAAAAACAATCTATGTTTTATTATTTACAGACTATGTGTTTTACCGTTACTAAATCTTTAAGAGTACAAAAACTGTTAATATTTGGTATCACTGCACTGGTTAGTTTTACCGTTACTAAATCTTTAAGAGTACAAAAACTGCTAACCTTGTGATAACTGGCGCTGTTGCGTTTTACCGTTACTAAATCTTTAAGAGTACAAAAACCTCAAATGAACGTCTTCAATCTAGATTTTTGTAAATTAATCAGCTAAAAATTTATATTCTAATTCAGATAAATTATCATAATTTATAGAATATTGGGTATCCAAATAACCCATTAACTGATTAATTACTTTTAATAATACCATATCTTTCAACGGAAGGTGTAATAGATCTTGATTTTCACTTATTCGGGGAATTATTCTGTGTAATGAGTTTAATAATTCATTGTCTGTTAATTTAAATTCATCTGGATATCTTAAGCGAATAGATTGCTTTAGCGTTTCATAAGGTGGAAATTGTTCAGCCCTTTCACCTAAAAAAATAACCTTTTCAATATCGTCAACACTAAAATCTTCATCCAAATAATAGTCACTAATCCAAAAGACTTTTAGCAAGTTCGTTTCTTTTCCAATATCTTTAAATTTCTGTAATAACTTCTGTAGAAGTTGGTCATGTAAAAAGTATTCAGGTTTATTAATGACTATCCAACATTCTTTCTGAGTTCTTTGAATTTCAGAAAACAATAAGTTGCAGTATTCATCTAATAAATACCCAACATCCATCATTGATAATGGGTATGGCTCATCTTTTTCCAAATATTGTAGTTCTAGAGAATTTTTTAAAAAGCCTGAATACGTAAGTGGAGAAAAAGTAGGCTTAATTGCGTGAAATCCATTTTTTTCAAAAGATTGTTGAAAAGATATTTCTAATTTTAGAATATCATCATTAATTAAATCTAACAATTTCATTATTTCAAAATTATTTTCATAATCTTCTAATTGATTATATATTAGGCTCCCTTTTGAAAATTGACAAGCAGATAAAATGCTTTCTCTGCTATCTAAAAAATGAATTAACATTTTCTTTGCATTTAGCACCTTTTGATCATAGAAAAAATTGATACCATCATCGCCATATACATTTTCTTCAAGATCAGATAGAATTTTTCCAGTGCTAAATCGCTGAAAGCTACGGTATAACTTCCATTTCAATTGATAATTCGATCCAATAAAGTAATTAATATCATGACTTTCAAATTCAAGATATTTTCCAAACTCATATTCAATTTTTAATTCCATTAAATGATCACCAGCCTATTATTTGAAATTTTTTCTTCTTGATGACTTTTGGTTCCAACTAATAATTGCATGTCTTCAAATTGTTTTTCACTAACATACATCAGACGAATTTCACCGTGTGGAGGAGTCACGCGTTTCAAGATACTTTCAAATTTTTTCCCAGCTGAACGATTAGGCACAATTCGATAATAGACAGAATATTGTAGCATTACAAATCCATTAGCTAATAACTCCTTTTTGAAAATACGATATCTTTTTTTCTCTTCCTTTGTATCACTAGGTAAATCAAACATACATAAAATTCTCATTTTCTGATACCTCACACCTCTTCCTCCATAAAATCTGAAAGTTGTATCTCATGCAGTACTTCTGGATCGCTGGTTTCCATGGATTTTACAAAACTAGTTACGTATTTTAGCATTACTTGGTCTACTGTACTTTTTGTTGCTTTATACTTTATTGGTTGATTAATAAAATCGATAATTTTCAAACGAGATTCGTAGGACAAATATTCAGATTTTCCAATAATATGTTTGTGTATCCAATAATCCATTAATGGGCGAAACGGTTCCATCAAATCATCGACAAGATTAAATGAATTATACTCATTACAATGAAAGACTCCAATCATCGTCATTAATCCTTGCCCAGTAACAATGCGAGCAATCGCCGAACGAATAATTGCGTAACCAAAATTCATGGAAATGTTTTCTAAACAGTAATCATCGCGAGTGAAATCTGAGCCATAAATAGAATTGAAATAGACTTTGGCTGCATGACCTTCCCTATTATTTTTATCTCCCGGAATAACTTTACTATAAAATTCAATCATCATTTCAAGTCGTTCTTGAGGAATGTCTCTATATGATGCAAAAGCAATTTGATTAGATATTTTTTGTTTTATGATGTATTGCCAGATTAAATCTTTTTGCTCTTCTGCCCAAATAACTTGTTGCTGTACTCGTTTAGCAGAACGATGATAGTTTCCATATCCCATGTACATTCCTGTAGGTAGATACTTATCATCACAAATAATTACAATAATATTATGTTTACTAAACGCTGAAAGAAGCTTCGTAGTGATAACGGTATCATTTCCTTCTAGAATTATAATAGCAATATCAGAAAGGGGAACATAATATTTCTCACCCTCTTTTGCTATCTCAATGTTATCCAACTTAAGCCTAATGTATTCACTTTCTTTAATATGGATTGTTCGCCAACTCATTTTTTTACTCCCTTCTAAAATAAAAAAACCCATTCTAATGAATGGGAAATTCGGGATAAACCCTTATTTTTGTAGGTTCTTAAAGATTTAGTAACGGTGTGAAACGTCTTTCACATATCCATAGTACCAAATTATTTACGCCTAGTCAATGATATCTTTAGGCTGTTTTGCTTCTTTTTCAATGTAATAAGGATTTCCCAAGATATCCGTATTTACCTTATATAATTTATAGTTTTCTTTTGTAAACTTCTTAATCAAACGACCTCCTTTAGCAACTCGTTGATAAATCGGCAATACTTCTCCTTCTTCAAATTTATTTTGCTTAACTGGTTTTAATTCTACATACCCATCACTGATCATTGATCTCGAACCAAACAATAATTCCACAGAATCGTTGGTCAGAAGGTCAATGACCTTAATTCTGTCATTGCGATATAAGGAAAACAGGAATTCTGCATCTTTAGATATCCTTTCTTCATTCTTGAGATTTTCATATTTTTGCTTAGACAGTCCGTATTGACCACCTTTCCCAAACCTTAAATCAGAATGCTTAATCCCCATGATTTCATATTGCTTCGTTCCTTTATTGAAATAAACGTCTGTTCGCCAAGATTTCAATGATTGAAGAACAACAGTTTTATTAGAATCTTTAGGAGTAATGTTGATAGACTGACCTAACACTTTATCATAATATTTCACTTGTTTGATAACCGGTCCGTTATTTTTTTTTGCATATTTTGTTATCCAACCATTACCTCTACGATACAACTCAAAAGGGCTAACTTTTTGTGTTTTGACGGTTTTGTTATTTTGCACAATCTCCTCTTTATCAGGATATTCTAGCAAAATAGTTTCCAGCTTATTAAAGCTATTAAGATCATGCTGCTGCATTAAAAATTTTGTTTTATCCTTTCGATATATTTTTATGAAATCCTCATATCCTTTTATAGAATAAATATCACCAATTTTTCCCAAGACATATTCTTTTTCAGCTTTATCACTAGCTGTTTGAGCCTTCCTAACTGTATAAATGGTTGCATCACTGATTTTTCTATTCACTTTTTTGTCCACTTGATGAGAAAATTTAATTTTTCCTTCCATTTTTCTAATTTCCTCACGAAAATTTTTATATGGAGGGGTGTAAACCAACTCATTAAATGCTACTTCAGTAACAATTTCAGAGACAGAAACTTCGACTTGGTCCTCCGTTACTCTTTTTGGGATAATGGCTTCTTGTTTTTTCCAAATATTTAACAATGGTGACACAGCAATTACCGCAGCATCAACAGCATGATGATGGTGGGTTTCTCTCGTTTTATATATTTTCCAATGAGTTCTTAATGTACTAGTAAATTTACCACGTACAACGGTAACTTTCGCCGTTAGGTCTTTATTGTTTACGAATTGTTGAAGTTCATTTAATATCACTCGTGATGCATATCGTGTATCTACTAAATTTCGAGAAATAAACCTTTTCCTAGTTTCAATATTCATTAGATCATCTGTAAACAATAAGTTTCTCCGTTTGTTTGCAGATAAACGTTTATTTCCTTTGATCATCATTTTAAATGTCTCAAAACCTTGACCACTACCATTCTGCATAAAACCAAATGGTGTTTGCTTTTCTTTCTCTTGATTCATTGAACTAAAACATAACACCTTATTATTCAAGCTATCATCAAATGAAACAGACTGAGGAATAATATGATCTATTTCATAGGCATTACTATTAGCAAACAGTTCATCTGCAACTATCGTTTTCCCAGAATAAAGACACTTGCCTTCTTGTTGATACCATAAACGAATTTTACTGCCCAATTTTTTTTCTTTTCTAATCTTGGTTTTCAGCTGTTCCCCTGTTGCAGTAGAAAGTTGTAGAAATTCTAAAAATGATTTTTCTTTCTCATTTTGATTTTCTTTTTGAGCTTTCTTAATTGCTTTTCGAGCTTCATCTTCATTATCTTCTCTTGGCATTTCAACGACTAAATATTGAATGTCTTTGTACTTTTCGTATAATGCATTTATAATTTTTAGTGTCTCATAAACAGCTTTAGCAACAACTGGATTATAAATCAGTTCTGTTACTTCTTTAATTGCCAAATTATCAGTCCCACTATAGGAACGTTTTCCAACCTGTAGCATTCCTCTTTCAGCTAAAAGTGACATTTGTTCTTTAGAAGTGATCAGCATTTCAGGGAGTAGTTCCTTCATTGTTTTAAGTGAGAACCGATGCCATTTTTGACTACTTTGAATCATAAATATTTGTTTATAATCAATAATCTGATTAATTAAAGAATCAGTTAAGAAAGGAAAATTTGGTTTGGAATTTTCAGTTAACACACGACGAATTTCCCCATTTTCGGTGTTCAAAGTAATTATCTCAGCTAAATCATCAATAAACTCTGTTGGCCAATCATTTATTTCTTTATCTAGTGTTAAAAATTTTTTTCTAGCTTTTCGATAAACAGCTAAGGAATGAATTTCCGGTTTATCCTCCTTTGTTACCCGATACCCTTTAATTGATTCCAGTTGACATCCAGTTACATTGGATACCAACTTGATCATTGTTACATTTCCTGTTGTTTCTTTCAGATGAGCAATAATTTGCTGTTTATGTTCGGTAGTCAGTTTGCCATCTTCAGTACTATCAATACGTAAATTATTCAAATCATTCACTAAATTAAATAATTGAGCAGTATAAGAGGCACTAGCTGCTCGCGTTTCATCTGGATATATTTTATCCTTACCAATCAATATTGAAAAGAGATTCTCTAATGTCTCCCCATTAGTTCGATAGATACCATAATCAGTTCGTGAATTTTCCTTGCCTGGTCCAATGAAATATGCGCGTTTTCGACATAATAGAGTTAAATAAGCTTCCTTAAATTGCTCATCAATTTCTTTATGAAAGGTTTGCTGCTTATCTAAAATCCGAATTGCTTCTTTTTTATACGCCTCAGTTGGAAATACATTTAATAATATTTCGCCATCTTCAGTTTTAACTATTCCCCTAACTTTACCAAATTGTTTTAACCGACTATATTGGATTTCTCCTGGTGTGAATTTTTTTAGTAACTCCTGATTATGTTGAACACTATTTTTAAAATCTCCTTGATTTACTGCATCATCTTCTAGATCTTTTAATCCATAACTAACTCCTCTACGCTTGACTAAATGAAATAAAGCTATTCTCAGTTCAGCAAAGCTGAGCTCTTCGTAAAGTGCCCGTTTCCTAATCTCATATGGATCAGCTAGCTCATTTTCTGTATTCAGAATACCTGAATGATCTAATAATTTTGTCAGATCATTCAGTCTATTCTTCCTTCTACGAATACGTCTTCGACCTTGTCTGAATAATCTTCTTTCTTGATTTTTTTCCGCAGATGCAGCCGAAAACAATCTTACTCCTGACTCAATAATAGTGCCACTATCAATATCCAGCACACTCCAACCCACAGAAGATATTCCTATGTCTAACCCAATTGATTTCATTTTCACAGCTCCTCATTTAGTCATTTAAGACATCTTGTTATACATCAAATTCTTAATATTTCCATTTTAATTAAAACTAAATTTATATGTACTAAAATAGTTTACTACACAAAGAAAACGCTTTAATAAAAACAAATAGTACAATTATTATTTTATCTTTTTGTTAATCAATTTTCAATACGAATTTATATTTGAGTTTACTTATTTCACAAGTTTGTTCTGATTATTGAAAATCTGTCAATCATTTTGAGCTATCTAAGGATGTTTTGACAAGCTATCAGTAAGTTACTCTCTAAAAATCGTAAGCGCTCGTTTGTAATAAAAGTTAACTAATATTCACTTCCCTATTCTGACTTATTTGTTTTTCTACAATTTTACATGTCATAACAAATATTTTTCTTAAACAATATCTCACAAAAAAAACAGACCATAACTCAGTTATGAATCTGTTTCTTTGGATGCTCCTTACCCCCAATACCCCTCTATCCCCTTCTCATACTCTTCTATCTCTTTTTCATGTCCTAGAGTAATGGCTATGTCGTCCAGTCCGTTGACCAGTTTGTGTTTCCATGTGCTGTCAATGTCGAAGCTGTAGGCTTCGTCATTGGCAATGACCTGCTGGTTGGGCAGATCAACAGTGATGCTGGCGTCTGCCGGCAGCGCTGCCAGCTTTTGGCGTGCTTCCAGCGGCAGTACGATCGGCAGCAAGCCGTTCTTTGTTGCGTTCATGTAGAAGATATCACTGAAGCTGCCAGCGATGATTGCCCGGAAACCGTAGTCTGCCAGTGCCCACGCCGCATGTTCTCTAGATGAGCCTGAGCCGAAGTTGTCTCCGGAGATCAGGAACTCTGCCTCCTCGTATTGAGGCTCATTCAGGATGAAGTCAGGGTTTGGCGTGCGGTCAGGCAGATAGCGCCATTCGTCAAACAGGAATTCGCCAAAACCTGTTTTTTCAATTCGTTTCAGAAATGATTTTGGAATGATCTGATCGGTATCAATATTGTCATTCATCAATGGTACGGTTGTTCCTGTATGCTGTGTAAATGCCTCCATTATGCACCCAGCTCCTCTCTGATATCAATAAATGTACCGTTTAGGGCAGCGGCAGCAGCCATTGCCGGACTGCAAAGATGCGTTCTTGCGCCCTTCCCCTGACGTCCTTCAAAGTTTCGGTTGGACGTTGACGCACAGTGAACGCCTGCCGGTACCTGGTCAGGATTCATACCCAGACACATAGAGCAGCCCGGCTCCCGCCATTCAAATCCAGCCTCTTTAAAGACTTTATCTAGTCCGATTTTTTCTGCTGCTTTCCGTACCGGTCTTGAGCCTGGAACGACGATAGCTGTTATACCGTCTTTTATTTTCTTCCCGCGAACAACATTTGCCGCTTCTTCAAGGTCTGACAGGCGGCCGTTGGTACATGACCCAATAAAGACGTAGCCCACTTCAATATCAGATGGGCGTTGTCCCGGCTGTAAATCCATATAGTTGTAGGCACGTTCATCGTTCATGTCTTTGATTTCAGGGAAAGTACCGGTTACCGGAATCCCCATTTCAGGATTGGTTCCCCACGTGACAAAAGGAACCAGCTCGCCTGCGTTCAGCTCTAGATCGGCATCATAAACCGCATCCGGATCGCTTGGCAGTGTTTTCCAGTCAGCAATTGCCGATTCCATATCCTTTGGCGCGTATTCTCTTCCATGAACATATTCATATGTCTTTTCATCCGGCGCCATCATCCCCATTTTTGCTCCGCCTTCAATTGCCATGTTGCAGATTGTCATGCGCTCTTCCATGGTTAGACTTTCAATTGTATCTCCGTAAAATTCTACAGCATGACCGACACCAAAGTCCACACCATATTTTGCGATCAGTGCCAGAATAATATCTTTTGCATACACGCCTTTTTCCAGCTTGCCGCTGATTTTTACACCCATGCTTTTCGGTTTTCTTTGCCAGATTGATTGTGTAGCAAACACATGCTCCACTTCACTGGTTCCAATCCCAAAGGCCAGTGCACCAAATGCTCCGTGCGTCGCTGTATGAGAATCTCCGCAGACAATAATTTTGCCCGGCTGAGTCAAGCCTGTTTCCGGTCCGACCATATGAACGATTCCCTGACGATCACTCCCATTATCACAAAGTGTAACGCCAAATTCCTCACAGTTTTTCTTCAACGCTTCAATCTGTTTTTTAGCAACCAGATCAGTAATATTAAAAATATCCTTCGTCGGTACATTATGATCCATCGTACCAAATGTTTTTTCCGGACGACGCACTTTGCGTCCAGCTTCTCTCAAGCCTTCAAACGCCTGAGGAGATGTTACTTCATGAATCAAATGCAGATCCACATACAACAGCTGAGGCTCCCCGTCATTTCCAGTTACCACATGGCGTTCCCAAAGCTTATCAAACAATGTTTTACCCATCTTATTCGCCTCTCTTCAATTCATTAATTACTGCATCTGTAAATTCCTGAGTCCCGGCGCTGCCGCCCAAGTCCCGGGTCAAAACGCCTGCATTCATTACCTTGTCGCAGGCTGCTTCTATTTTCTTCGCTGTATCCTCCATACCAAATGATTGTCGAAGCATCATAGCAGCCGACAAAATCATTGACATCGGATTCGCAATATTCTGCCCGGCAATATCCGGTGCCGAGCCGTGGATCGGCTCATAAAGAGATGGCCCGCTTTCACTATGGCTGGCACTTGGCATCATGCCCAGAGAACCAGGAATCACGGAAGCTTCATCGCTTAGGATATCGCCAAACAGATTTTCTGTAACAAGTACGTCAAAGTCCTTGGGTTTAGTAATCATCACCATCGCCGCTGAGTCCACCAGCTGATGTTCCAATGTGCAATCCGGAAATTCCTTTGCCACTTCTTCAGCCGTTTTGCGCCAAAGCTTGCTTGTCGCCAGCACATTGGCTTTGTCCACTGAGGTTACTTTCTTATTTCGCGTTCGAGCGATTTCAAATGCTTTGCGAATGATTCGTTGCATTTCCTTTTTCGTATAGATACACAGATCAGAGGCCTGATCTTCTTCAAGTTTCTTTTCTCCAAAATAGATTCCTCCTGTCAGCTCACGGACAACAATGAAGTCAACCCCTTTAACATTTTCCTCTTTCAATGGAGATAAGTGAACGACTGCATCAGGCACGCTGATCGGTCGAATATTAGCGAACAGTCCCAACGCTTTACGAAGACCCAACAGTCCCTGTTCTGGACGCTTAGGGGCATTATCCCATTTCGGTCCGCCAATTGCTCCAAGTAAAATAGCATCGGCCCCTTCACAGGCAATCAGCGTTTCTTCCGGCAGCGGATCGCCTTCTTTATCAATTCCGGCTCCGCCAAATGGAAATTCCTGAATATCGAAAGCCAGTTCATCCTGAATCATTACCTCTGATAAAATTTTCAGTGCGCTGTCCATAATTTCTTTTCCGATACCGTCACCCGGCAATGCAATGATTTTTTTCGTCATTATCTCTGCTCCATTTCTTTTTTGAATCGTTCACTTGCCTGTACATAGGCTTTTGCGGATGCTTGAAGAACATCAAAGTCTATCCCTGTTCCGTTAAACTGTCGTTTGCTTTCTATATCCTGAACAGTCACATACACCTCAGCCTGTGCATCTTCTCCGCCGGTAATGGCTTTGATGGAATACTGCTTTAATTCCGGCGTCTGCTCCATAATTTTGTCAATGGAGTTGTAAATTGCCTGAATACTTCCAGAGCCGATTGCTGATTCTGTTTTTGTGTCGCCTTCATTATTTTTCATGGAGACGATCGCTCCTTGACTACCGTCAGAAACATATTGCAGCTGTACACGCTCTAGATGACAAACCTCTTCTGTTTCTTGTGTCTGCCCGATCATCAATGCAATCAAATCTTCATCCGTCACCTGCTTTTTCTTGTCAGCCAAAGCTTTGAAACGTTTAAAAGCAGTCTTCAATTCCTCTTCTTCCAGCTGATAGCCCAGCTCTTGCATTTTAGTGGAGAAGGCATGACGACCAGACAGCTTGCCTAGAGGAAGAGAGTTATTGGTTACACCGACCAGTGATGGCGTAATAATTTCATACGTATCCGGATTTTTCAGTACACCGTCCTGATGAATTCCTGACTCGTGAGCATAGGCATTCGCTCCAATAATGGCTTTATTTCTTGGCACTGCCACCCCTGACAGTCGACTAACCAAATCACTGGTCCGTTTGGTTTCATTTAACACAATATTGCTTCCTGCCTGATAAAAGTCTTTGCGGATGTAAAGAGCCAGTGCCACCTCTTCCAGCGCTGTATTTCCTGCCCTCTCTCCGATTCCATTTACAGTTCCTTCAACTCTCAGTGCTCCGTTTTCAATCGCTGCCAGCGCATTGGCTGTTGCCATTCCCAAGTCGTCATGACAATGAGAAGAAAAAATGATTTCCTGATCGCTTTGAATATTTTCAATCAAAAATTTGAACAATGCTCCATACTCAGTCGGGTTTGAATAGCCCACGGTATCTGGTATATTAATGATCGTTGCCCCTGCATCAATCGCTGTTTGAACAGCTTTCAACAGAAATGGTTTTTCCGTCCGTGAAGCATCCTCCGGAGAGAACTGTACTTTTTCAAATTTTGATCTGGCATAGGCAACATGCTCTTTAATGGATGCAATCACTTCATCCGGCGTCATTTTCAGCTTGTATTCCATGTGCACCGGACTGGTTGCCAGAAATACATGTATTTGTGGATGAACAGCATCTTTCAACGCTTCATGTGCCCGATCAATATCTTTTTTCTGACAGCGTGCCAATCCTGCAACCGTCATTCGAGTTGCTGCCTGAGCAATAGCCTGAACTGCTTCAAAGTCTCCAACTGATGCGATTGGAAAACCGGCTTCAATGGTATCTATCCCCCATTTTTCCAATTGTCTGGCGATTTGCACCTTTTCTTTTGTATTGAAATTTACACCCGGCGTCTGTTCTCCGTCCCTCAGCGTTGTATCAAAAAACTGAATGTTTCTCATTATTCTTACTCCCTTCATTTTTTATTCGTTTGAGTATTCAGAAAATTATGACTATTATCCATACGTTGTTGTCTCGTCACTCTATATTCTCAGTTCACTTCCTTTTATACAGCATTTTCAGTAAATCATTTTCTTCATTTAGAGACTTCTCAGTATTTTCTTCATCTGCCAATAAAAAAAGCATCCCATGTCTGGGATGCGTATCATCCCGTTCATGCAAATGCGAAACAGGACTCTTCCATTCTGATCAAAAATCGTTGCAATCAGATAGCGAAGTCCTCAGCTAATAATAATAAAAAGGTTTGTTTGTATGTGGTTTTCTTCATTACAATCAACATCCTTTATTTACTGAATTTTCTGTCAATTAAACCTTATAAAAAATAGCTTACAGAATTTTCCCATCAATGTCAACTATTATTTGAAAAAAAGATACTCAGAATTACTTTTCACTCTCACCATTCAAAAAATAAATCCTATCCTTTGCCTGCTTTTCAAGCTGTTCCTCGTTTACTCTTCTATTTACATAGAGAATCTATTTAGCTATCTTCCTCATCCATTTCAAATTAGATATGGAACGGTAGTACTCAATTCTTCACAATGGTACATTTTTTCGAGTCATCATCTTCATATTTTGGATTAGCCAAAAAGCCTCTGGATAACTCTGCTGGCAAAGGAAGAAAATATATAACAGATAAATAGAAAATCCAAAAAGAAACAAAGAAATTTGATGCCTCTTTTATAAAAATAGAAAAAGAAATCATTATTTTAATGAGCGGTCGTGCTGTTGGTGCCGGATTTTCAACATCGGTTTATTCAACGGTACCTTCAAACAGTTTTTCTCTAAGTTCGAAAACAGCGAAAAAATTTTATTTATTAATCTTCTTAATCAATTAACTTCCACAGTTCAGTTGACGAACCCACAAAAGAATGTTTATTTCTGTCCTGCCATTTGTTCAAGTTTTGAGTGTGAGGCAATTTTCACTTTGATTATTGTCTCACACTCTGTTTTTCTGTCTGTCTTCTATTCACCCAACAGCTTCTCTATCTGCTTCAGCACACCATTTTCATTGTTCGTTGCAATAATCTCTTTGGCTGTCTCTTTGACTTTCGGATGTGCATTGCCCATCGCATAGCTGAAACCTGCATGCTTCAGCATCTCCAGATCATTGCCGCTGTCACCAAAAGCTGCGACTTCTTCGTCTTTTATTCCCCACAGCTTCTGCAGCTTCAATAGTCCATTAGCTTTATGAATACCCGGAATAATCAAATCAATGTCTTCATGACCGCTTGAAACCGGAGTTATTCTATCGTCCATGGCAGAAATCAGGCTGTCTAAAATTTCCTGTGCCTTTCCCTTCGGTACAGTCAAAGCAAATTTAAACAGCATATCCTGATCAACCCCATACAAGTCGTCTACTAATTTCAGACGATGATAATAAATACTGCCGTGATCAACAAAGGACTGAGGCTCTTTTTTATTTACATAGGCACTTTCTCTACCGCATAAAATGGTGTGCACATTTTCATACTGTCCTAAGATATCCAAAATTTCATGAACTTCTTCAAGCAACAGCTCTCCGCAGAAAATTTCTTCCTCGTTATTAACAATATATGCACCGTTTTCAGCAACAAAAGCAATTTCAGCGGCTATTTTTGGGAAAAAGGATTTCAGCTGATAGTACTGATTCCCGCTGGCCACAACAAATTTTACATCCTTCTCCTGCATTTTTTTATAAAGTTGCTGAAACAGCTCCCGATCATAATCATTTTGACTATTTAAAAATGTACCATCCATATCTACTGCAATCATTTTTATCTGACTCATTGTATGTCCTCCTCGATCATCTTTTCTTCTATTTTATCCTCAGCAGATTTCTTTCTGCGAGCTGGTTCTCTATAAAAACGGCTTACTAACAAAAACAGCAAAACTTCATAATATAATAGCAGCTGCCAGTATAAACAGCAGTCCTCAGCTGTTCAGAATAGACAGCGCCGACAGTAACAGCGGAAAAGTCTTGAACAAACACGATAAATGATGTTCCTTCTGCCACAAAGTCCTTTTTAGTATGGCACTGAAAAAAACACTGCAAGCACTTGCGGCATTCCTAAGCCCAAACCGGCAACTTCGGTTGACAAAATAATCACCGAATAAGCAGCAGAAGCCAGTATGATTGTATACAAAAGACTGCCAGTTAAACCAATACTGCCATAATCACAGCGGAAAAGCGGTTCGATATATATAGTTTATTCTGTCGCTTCGAACAGCTCTCTCAGTAATTCGTTATGGTATTCCAGCAGCTCTTTAATCGTCTGATTAAACAGATCTGTCAATTGTCCCGATCAACGAAGGTCTTCTCTTAATTTTCATCATCGGCAGCCATATACAAATCATTTGCCAGCATCCGTTCTTTTTCTACGTATCTTTTAGACAGAGTACATTTTAGTTCTCATCTTTCGGCTATTTTTATTTGAAAGCAGCTCACTCCATTCTTCAAGATCTGTGAACTGCATTTCATTATTCCTGTAATTTTTTCCCTAATCGAACTGTTCCCATTGCGTATTCAATTGTGTAATGCCCAATGCAAACAAGCCATAAATATAATGATTATGAAAATCCTTTGACAAAACGATTTCAGGCAATTCAGCATAAGGAAACTCTTCTTTCATTCTTTGTTCAATTCTTTCTTTTAAATGTTCATCAGTAAATCCTTTATCCCGATAAATCACAAAACAATCTGGGTCATAAAGGCTCATGAATGTTTGTACATTGTTCAGCAAATTTCCGATCACTTCTTCCTCACTATAGCTGAATGTTTTCCAATCCGGATCAGAGGGCAAATGTGCAATTTCACCCGCTACGCCATTTCTCCCTTTAACGAGTCGATCATGAAGAACAATACCTGCTCCCGGCGGAAAGCTTTCAGGATAATACAGACCGACAACAGCGTTTTCTGCTTCTAACGGCATCACCTGACTGTATCCATAAATTACTGCATTCACATCGTTTTCAGTAATTACATCAAAACCAAAGGCTTCCTCCAGATACTCCTTTAAATTCTCATCCTTTAACAAAGGAAAATCCATATCCTTCAATATACCTTCATGCTCTACCCCAGGAAGCCCAATAACCAGACACTGAATTGTCGGATAGTCTTTAATAAATCCGGCGATCTGTGCTTTCACTAGCATCTTGTCAAAATAATTGCCCGGCTGGACTTTCTGTCTTAGTATTTGGCCATTCAAATCATGAACGGTGAATAAAAAAGTAACGGCTTTATCTTTTTCCAACAGAGCTACTGTAAGCACCAGCTGATGGAGGGCATTAAATTCAAATACACTGGCCTTCCTGCCGCCGGTTGTTGCAGAAGCTTTTGTTTCAATGACTTCATTCTCTGCTAGAAGATCTTTCATTAAATTATTGACCGTCATTGTACTTAACCCGCTTTTTTCAGCCAGTTCAGGCTTCGTTATTCTTTTTTCTTTTTGAATAATCTTTCTCAACCGATGAAGATTACTGCTTTTCAGCTGATTAGGGGTTCCCGCCTTCATATTGTTTCACCTCAATTTGTTCTTATTTCACTTTATAAATAAATTTTATAAACTTCTTTTATAATCTTACTTTAGAATCTTTAGTAAGTCAATTTGTTTTTATTACTATGAAACCGCCAGATAGAAAAGAAAAAGGAACAGTCATTGATCCGTTTATTAAATACAAAAGCTGGCATGTTCAGTATGACCTGCCATTTGAATTGCCGCAGGATAAAAAAACTAGTTGAAAGCTGGATAGATGTTTTTAAAGCAATGAAGCCTTTCAGTGACTATCTAAACACAGTACTGTTTGACTTTCGGTTTCCAAATCGGTAATGAGGTCCTGCGAATGCTCTTTCCGGTACCTTGAAACACAGAAAAGTTATTATTTCTCAATTCAGCCGATCTTTATTATAATAAAATAAACGGAGGTGTCTGTGATGGCAGCAACAAAAGAAAAAATTGAAATCTTTTTATCGTACCTATCTGAAACGCATACCAAATGTCTGGCTTTGTATGATTTAATCAGCATCCAGCCTCGTACAGATGAAACGGACGTACGGATCTTAGTTAATATCAATGAGGTATTCACTTATTTCCATAGTGTGCGGGTTTTTTATTACAGTAACGAGGCGCTTGCACAGAATAAAACGGAACCTTTTTTCGATGCATTTGAAGATTTTTATTTTGAACTGAAACAAGTCTTTCTTCATGAGGATACAAACATTGCACTTCTTTATAAAAAGCTGGATGTGATGAAAAGTTCATTTGAAGAGTTGACGAATTGGTTCAATGTCTTATAATGAGAGTTGATAATAATTAAAGAGGTGCTGAAATGGATCACACGGATGTTCTAGAACGCTTAAGAGAAGAACTGAAAATCCCTTTTTTCAATGGCAAAATTGAGGAGAAAGAGTACACTGAAGAAGAATACCAGAAAATCAAAGCCGATTTGATTCAGTATTTCGATGATTATGTACGAAATGTAGAAAATTAAAGAGTCTCTCCCTGAGTCTGAAGAAGTAGGCTTGGGGATTTTTTTATTCGGATAATTAAAAGTATTCCCTTGACTGTCTTTCCCGTTTGAAAAATCCAGAGAAGCAAAAAACAAACACGTTTTAGCGGACAAACTTCCTTTAAAACCAAGAGTTTACACTATCATTTGTTGAAATTCAGGATAGTCAGTGAGTCTTTCTAAAATAGTACGTTTAAATGCTCGCTTTCCGTGACACTCTTTATATCCGTTGGGCTTTCGTTTTCCTTTCATTGGTAGTGTTGCGACATCAAATTGATTGGCTTTGAACTTGCGATAGAGCGTTCTAACAGAGCAAGAAATAGGAATTGCCGCTCCTCAGCTAATAATCACATCAGGTGTCCAGCCTTGGGCAAACAGAGAGTGTAAAATAAGTAATCTAACTGACTGTTAATTAAACTGTTGCAGGTCCTTTTCTCCAAACATATCCTTAAATGTGTCTTTTATGTCTTCAGTAGTCTTAATATCATAGTGTTGAATCATTTCTTTGATTTGATCTCTAGAGAGCATACTCATGGTTTGTTTCTCCTAGTTTATTTATCTCGTTTTACCATTGGAACTTACACAAAATATTTTATACTCTCCTGATCTATTTAAACGAGAAACAGAGGGTCATTTGGTTTACCCATCCAAATAATCCCCCTGTTTCATTTTTTTATGCTTTTTTGTCTCAAGCCCTTTTGTCTGCTAACAGATGTGGTCGTTCAATTAAGTCTAGTCATTTTTGTTTGCTTTGATTAAATCAACCAGCTCTTTCAGCGTACTGTCTGCTGTTTTGCCGTTATCTTCTTTGATCAATGCTTCTGAGATAATGAACGAGCCGCCCACACCTATTATTGGTTTGCTATTGAGATATTCAATAAAGTTTGATTTGTCGATACCGCCAGTTGGCAGGAATCGCACATCGTAAAATGGACCACTCAACGCTTTAATAGCTTTAAGTCCGCCATAAATATCTGCCGGGAAAAATTTAACGACTTTAATCCCGTAATCCAAAGCTCGTTGAATATCACCGGGAGTTGCTGTTCCGGGAAATACTGGAATGTCTTGTTTAAGACAATATTCAATCACCTCTGGAACAACTGCTGGTGATACAACAAATTTCGCCCCGTTGGCTACCGCAATTTTAGCTTCTTGAAGAGTTCTTACTGTACCGGCTCCGACTACCAATTCACCAGACACAGCTAACTTTTTAATTGCTTCAGCAGCCAGATTACTGCGAAAAGTGACTTCGATAAAACGAACATCATTATTCACAAGAATCTCTTCCAGCTTGTCTAAATAACTTAAATCAGTTGCTGTGTATAGTGGTAACAATTTTACCTCTTCTAGTTGCTTATAAATTTCATGATCCATATTTGCCAGCATATTTACTCACTTTCTTATAAAAATTTATCATGCAGGTTAGTCAATAATACAAGCACTTATTTTTTGGCTTTCGTAATTGCTTCGTGCAACCCCTGCATATATGTGATCCCCATTGCACGATCGTATAGCCCATAGCCTGGCATTGCAATTTCACCCCAGACAGTTCTTCCATGATCAGGACGAATCACTCCATCAAAACCAGCATCAATCAATGCTTGCATGATCGCATACATATCCAATGAGCCTTCTGTACTCAAATGAGCAGTCTCTTTAAATTTCCTTTCTCCCATAAAACCAACATTACGGAAGTGAACAAAGTTGATACGATGACCGATCTGCTGAACCATCTCAACTAAATCATTTGCCGGATCTGCTCCTAAAGAACCCGTACAGAATGTGATTCCATTATAAGGGGAATCAACGATGTCCATAATTCTTTGCAGGTCTGCCAAATTTTTAGTAATTCTTGGAAACCCGAAAATTTCCCAGGGTGGATCATCCGGATGAATGGCCATTTTAACGTCCATCTCTTCGCAAACCGGAATAATCTTCAATAAGAAATATTTCAAATTTTCAAACAAATCTTCTTCTGTGACACCCTCATAAATTTTAAGTAAGGCATCAAATTTTTTCAGTCGTTCTTCCTCCCAGCCAGGTAAGTTAAACCCTTTGGATTGGCTGTGAATTAGTGTATACATTTCACTTGGCTGCATTTTATCTACAACTGACTGATCATATACAAGCGAATAACTGCCGTCACTATTTTCATAGGACAAAGTTGTTTTTGCCCAGCCGAATATTGGCTTGAAGCTATAACAAATCAAGTTCACACCACACTTAGATAAGTTCCTAATGGTTTGTATATAATTGTCGATGTATTGATCCCGATCTGGTGTTCCTGCTTTGATTGCGTCATGGATAGCTACACTTTCAATTCCAAGCAGCTCTAAATCACCAGCTTCTACAGAATCCTTCAATTTTTGAATTTCATTTACTTCCCAAATATCTCCCGGCAATTTGTTCAGCAGAGTTCCCACAATACCGTTAATACCGGGAATCTGCTTCACATTTTTTAATGGAATGGAATCTTTTTCTCCATACCATCTGAATCCCCATTTCATCTACGCATCATCCTTCACTTATTTTTTTGAGTCCGCCCTCAATGATTTCTCCGTCAGCTTTTCCAAGATCTTTAGAAATCATCATCCTCTTCAGCATCATTCTCATCTACCATAGACACATGCCAGGTAGTTACACTGCCTGTTCCTTGTTCAGCAATCGCTTGAGCTGCCTGATCAACAGCTGTACCTAATATTTGATGATTGATTGCTTCCAAAAGCATCGGCAGATTAGCTCCGCTTATAACATGAACCGAATGTTGCAGCTCACTTTCCAGTTCACTGATGATCAATAATGACTGGTTGTATGGACTGGCACTAACTAAATCGACCAATACAACAACGCCGTCTCCCTGATTTACCTCTTGAACTGCTTGTTTGATTTTCTGTCCCAATTTCTGAATGTCGTCTCCCTGATTCAGACTCACTGTCGCAATATTCTGTGTTGCGCCCATAATAACTTCTGCTGAATCCTTTAGCCCGTCACTCAGTTTACCGTGTGTTGCGATGACAATCCCAAGCATCTTATGTCCTCCCTATTTCTAGTAGTATATATTTTCGCAAATACTGCTTTAGCACCTCTATTTACCTAAACAAGTTAGACGAGAAGTATCAATTAAATAATTCTATTATTTTCGTCAAGTTTTTCTGGTTTAGCACTTTTTTCTTCAAATCAGATTTTTTAAGATAATAGGCATTTTCATGATCCCCAATTGAATTTCTTGCTCCAAATAAATAGCTCACTTGATTGTCTGACGGTTGGTGAACAGTCACCCCTTTCAGTCTGTCTTCTTTGGTAAAATTACCCATAAAATGCAGTTCAGTATCTGCACCGACACAATCGAGTGCATAAATTTTAGCTGAAGCTTTACAAGAACTTTTCAAGACATCAAGACCCATATCTCCAAAACTGCCTTCATCTACAAAAGCGAAAGCCATTTTATTTCCCTTTATCGTTTGTATAAGTGTTAATAATGATAAGACAGAGGAAGTATTGCGAATAAGATTTTTTCTGCTGGATAGACCTTTAGCTACTTTACTAAGCAAGTAAAAATAAACACCATAGCCTAAAATAATAAGCAATGTATTGAAAGAAGCAAAATCAAATGTATTATTGGAAACCCGCATATAAAGAACGGTTAACAGTAATCCAATCAATAAGCTCGCAATAGATGTTGCCAGTATAAAGCTTGTGACAGCTTTACTTTGTTTTTTTCTGTCAAACAAATAATACGGACCAAATCCCTGTGGAGGGGTATCATAATACGTGCAAATGATTCGGTCAGCTGTTTCAATATTCCCAACGTATAAATTACTGGAAATATATTTTTTATTTTGCTTATATTCAATCACTTGGATATCCTGACGCATTTTGACTATATCTGCTGCCAATGCTGAAAGAAATCTTTGTTTCTGTTTATTAGTACGTCTCAAGCGATAGACATACTGATAGCGAAAGGTCCAGTCTTTAAGCTGCTCGTTTTGTTCCATAATGCCAATCACTTCCCATCATCCATCTCACTTTACTAGCTTTTAAAATGAAAATTATCACAACTGCTTTAAAAGGTTAACGCTCCGTCTCCATTTTTTCAGCAGAAGTGATAATTCTCACTGACAGAAATCAGATTACAAATTGAATTTCACCAACACTTCTTTTAGTGATGATTTAGGCGCTGATGGTGTTGCTTGGAAATAAATATTTTCCACACCGTAGCTTTCATTCAATTCTTTTAATTTTTCAGCATCCTCTTTATTTAAATAAACAGACTTTGTTACCAAGATATCTTTCGCTGGATCTTTCTGAGCAATTCCTCCAATATTTAATTCTTTCATAGGAAGACCATGCTTTACTAAATCATAAATAGCACCGACTGTTTTAGTAATCAAAATACAATTGTAATCTTTAAATTCATATTCATCCCAATAAAACTTTGCCTTATCAGGAGTGATAACGATTGTTTTTTGCCCAGTACGGCTTCCTGCACTCTTATATAAATCACGCATAAATTTATCTTTAGCCACTACATCATCTACAACAAAGATCGAATTTACCCCGCTCTTTTGTGATAATGTAACCATTACTTGACCATGAATCAGTCTTTCATCAACACGTGCTAAATTGATTACGCCCATTTCCATTCACTTCCTTTAATTTAATTTATAAGATTCCAACTGCTGCCAGTACAATTAAAATACCTGTCAGCCAGACCAATGCCTGCGTTACTTTTAGTCCTTTTTTCGTATAGAACCAGTACACACCCATTACGACTGCCAATGGTAATATCCCTGGAATAATCTTATCGAGTATTTCCTGAATAACAAACTCTCGCCCGGAAATCTTAAACTGCAAGGTTGAAGAAACTTTTACATAATTTCCGGCTAGAATTCCCATCATAAACAATCCCAAAACAGACAATGTTTCAATTGCGTTTTGAACACCTGAGCTTTGCATTAAGCCTGTTGCATTACGTCCCATTGAAAATGCTTGACGAGCAAAGAAAACACCTAGTAATACCTGATACAATGCAAAGAAGACGAATGGGAATAATGCCCCTAATGCGCTTCCTTGTTCAGCCCAAGGAACAGCAATCGCAATAAAGATATACTGAACAGTTCCTGAATCGATTGCATCCCCAATTCCTGCTAAGGCACCCATTAAACCGGCTTTTGTGTTATACATCAAATCATCCTGCATCAACACTTCTGTGCCTTCATATTCTTCCTGCGCTCTTTGTTGCTCCATGGATGACATCAACCCAGTAATAACACCACCACCCCAGCTAAGCTGTGTATTAAAGAACAACAGCTGACGCTTGTAGGCAGCTTTCAACGCATCGTCATCTTTGTATAATTTTCTCAAAATCGGCATCATCGCATACAACAAAGATGGGGCCAGATAACGTTCAAATGAGTGCGGAATTTCATTTGCAAAATGCCATCTAAGATAAGCTTTTGTAACATCTTTCTTAGTAATTTCTTCTGGTGCAAGATTCGTATTTTTTGTTATCTCTGTCATTTTTTTCCCTCCTATTAAAACGCTTTTTGGCTCAGCTGATTCTAGAAGAAATTCAGCAAAGCGATCTCAGCTTTTTCTGTTTCACTTTTCTCAATTTCTAAAAACTGGCAAGAGGCTCAAAAAGCTAGACTCATATTAATTAGAACCCGTCATCGTAATCATCTTCATCATCCCCGTCAAAGGATGGTGCTGCACTTGTGTCGCTGCTTGCCGCCTGTATATTTTTCCCTTTTTGAGACTGTACGAAAATCAATGCGATTAAAATGCCAAACACTGCATAAGTAACCATTGTTACTTCTAATGATTTAAATACGATACTCATGAAGTATGCAAGGAAGAAGAAAACCATATAGTCTTTTCGACCAATAACATAAACGGTTGTTGCAATCCCGATTGCAGCTAAGCCGCCGCCGACAACCTCCAACACGTGAATAACCACAGTTCCTTCTAAAGCAGTGATTACATCAGCAATAACTGGTGCTCCAAAATAAAGAGCAATAAATACTAATGGTACGAATAACAAAAATGATGCAATTGTTGGATAAGCAATTATCGAACGTGAGATAGCTTTCGGATTCAAATCGTCTACTGCTTTATCGGTGTATTTTCCTAAGAATGTATTAATGAAGAATCTAAATTGGTACAAGTAGCTTCCCAAAAGGCCAACTGGTACAGCAACTGCAATTGCCGCTTCTGGAGCCAAATTTCCCATCAATGCAACGGGCACCGCAATCGCAGCTGCGATTGATGGTTCGGCAGGCATTGAACCTCCTGGTGAGAAAACACCCATATAAATCATTTGAAGTGATGCGGTTACAATCATCGCTTGAGTAACATTCCCCATTACAATCCCTACAATAAGCCCTGTCATCAATGGTGAAAAGCGCAGCGTTAATGTTGCTCCTCCCCCAAGCCATCTTGACATAACGGCTGCTGTCCACACTGCTATTAACAAACTTTGCGTTACACTTAATGTTTCCATGTGTCCTCCTCCTCTATCTCTTCCCTTTAATGTATTCTTCCAACTGATAAATTGATTCCTTTAACAAATCTTCAGTAATCGTTACCGGGATGAGATGAACTTTTTCTTTTGAATCAATAAATTTAACTATAGCATCAATGACTGTTTCATCTTCAGGATAGATGCCCATCTGATGTAAAGACATTGGTAAATCCAACTCTTGATAAAATGGAAGCAGCTGATCGATTGAGGCCCATTTATTCTCGATTGCCAGCTGATAAAAAATACCATAAGCTACTTTTTCACCATGTAAAAACTGATGACTTTTAGGAATATATTTACTCATCGCATCATGCATTGCATGAGCAGCGGCATTCCTAGCATATTTATCGCCTAATCCGCCAACCATTCCTGCAATGGCAAAAACAATTTCTGATAAGCGAATAAACTCGTCGGAAAGTTCACGATTTTCCATATCCTGAATAGCTTTTGCCGAATCCTTCACAATTGCGTCCTTACATAGCGCTGCTGTGTAGCCTGCTAATTGCAAAAATGGCTCTTTTTTTAAATGAGTTTGCTGTAAAATAGCATCTGATTCATACCATTTAGCAATCGTATCTGCTAATCCAGCAATAAAAAATGCCACTGGTGAGTTAATAACCAACACAGGATCTGTTATTAGAAAAGCTGCTTGTCTCAAATAATGCTCCGTTTTGCCTTCTGCTTCACCTGTTTCTTTATACATCACTGATAGTGGTGTCCAAGGCGCGCAATTACTGGCTAAAGTCGGTATTACACCAAAATTACTATTTGATACATGTGCTGCATAACCAACCAGATCAGTTAGTTTTCCGCCGCCAACACCAATGATGAAATCAATTTGCTCTTTTTTTACAATCTCAACTATTAAATCTGTCCCAAAATAACTGCATTCTCCTGTGTATTGATGATAAGAAAAATTATAGCGATCATCATTTAAAAATCCCATTTTCGGCTGTGCTTTTTCCCATGATACTGTTCCATGTACAATCAGAACATTCTTCGCAGCATATTCGTTTAGTACGGTTGGAACAAAGTCAATTGCCCCTTCATGATATTGATAAAATTGAGGCCCTACTTTTACTTTTAAATCATCTAGCATTCAAACACTCCCTACTTTCTACGCAATGTAGGCACTATTCGGCTGTACCGCTCGTTCTGGTAATTTCCTCTGAACGACATTCTCTACATCACGAACACATTTTTCACCCATTTCTTCCAGACATTCCATTGTATAGGCTGAAGTATGCGGAGTCATAACCACATTTTCAAAAGAAAGATATGGATGATCTTTTCGTCCTGGTTCTTCTTCTAAAACATCTGTAGCAAACCCTGCGATTTTTCCAGAGCTTAAGCCTTTAATAATTGCTTCCTCACTAACTAAAGCACCTCTCGCACTGTTTGATATATAAACATTGTCTTTCATCTTTTCAATCTCTTTATCTGAGATCATATGATAATTTTCTTCTGTCAGATTCGCACATAAACAAATGATATCTGATGATTCAAGCAGCTCATCCAACTCCACTTTTTTGGCGCCAAAGCTTTGAATATGCAAAGCAGATTTATATGGATCATAAGCTAAAACATCACAGCGAAAGCCATTGCGGACAATTTCCACTACTCCACTGCCTGTATTACCGACTCCAATGACTCCAACTGTCTTATTAAATAACGCCCGACCAACAAATTGGGCCCGATCTTCCCAACGATCTTCTCGTACACGCTGATCCGCTTTTGTTGTACAGCGTAAAACAGCCATCAAATTAGTTATATTATTCTCAGCAACTGCATCACGTTCAACAAGAGCCGGAATAATTGTAACGATTGTATTGTGCTTTTCAGCTGCATGAATATCAATATTATTGTAGCCGATTCCATGTCTTGTAATTAGAATAAGTTCATCTTTATAAGCAAAAAATTCTTGTGTAAAAAATGGCGTAACACTTGCAATAATAATATTGTAGCCTTGAAGAAGTTCAGCAAGTTCTCGTCCAGGAATCTCACCATCAACAGTAAAATGTTTGATCTGACCGATTTTTTCTAGCCTTTCAATATGTTTGGGGAAAATTTTACCAAAGCTACTGGAATTAACAATTGCAATCTTATATTTCGACATATCTCTATCTAACTCCTTCTTTAATCTAGCTCCCTTGCTATTCATTTTCAGTTTGACCAAGCTGTCTGCGCATTTGTTCTCTCGATTTTTTTGTAAGCCTTTTCACTAAAAGCACTTCTTAATCATCTATTCCTAAAATAACCCTAGCAAACTTTCTCATCTCCTCCTTCACTGAACAGCTTTGTTACAGAAATTAGGGAATCAATATTTCTCCACATAGAATAGTTCACCCCTCTGCAATACGCCGCTTTTTAAATTACTGATTAAAGAACGAAAAAAATTGTTTTGACGATTTCTGTTCTTCTTTCTATATCTAGATAGTACTTCATAAAAAAAATTATGTAAATGTTTTCAGTTAATAAAAAATATTTTTTATTTTCATCCTTCAAAAGCTCTAATCAGCAGCATTGAAAACGAATTCATAAATATGAATAAATACGACAAATCTAATAAAAAAATACAATTTTAAAAAAAGTCCTTCTTTACTCAACCACGAATAATTAGAACAAAAAAAATTCAGATGACAGTGATAAGATTCAATTCATATTCGTTTTTTTATAATAATAACAGTAGATACCAACCTACAAATATATTTGAAAAATAAGTGACTACATAAGTATGTAATATATATAAATTCTATGCTGATGTTATATAATAACCTAAATAAAGAATGCCTTAGCATCAATCAGGGGAAAGACAAAAATAAAAATTGCTCTGTCATTTCTCCTTGAAATCTAAGCATATTTTTTCAGTTCTTAGAACCGACAGCTGAAAATATATACAATTTTTCAATTTATTTAACCGAAACTTTTTTTCTAAACGTCAATAAAAATAAAAATTGTTTTTTATGATTTTGTTCTCTATAATAATAAATGAGTCCGATTAGATAAATCACTTACTTTTTTTGTTAATTGCTTTAGCTGGATTTACTCTCCTATTGATAAATTAATTATTAGATGTGTAGCTTAGATAAGCTGAAAAATGGCAGTTTAATTCATTTAAAGATCTAAAAACAACTCCGGACTAGAAAGCTGAATATACTCAACTTTCTACAAAATTCTATTATTTCTCGTCTTTCGTGCTTGCTATTACTTAAACAGGTGAAAGAATAGTACGTATTCACAATTCAAATATTTTCTTTTGATTGCACCTGTACTGATTTTATTTCTTATCAATGATGTTTTAGCGAATGTTATGCAGCAGGTCGCTGCTTTCTACTAAACTCCTTTAGGTTGACGTTTAGAATGCAGTAGAAATCCAGATGGAGGTCATTATGAAAAACCATTATTTAGATCAACGAATTAGATTAAAAAAGGGAAATCTTAGCGAAACTGAGCAAAAAATTGCTGATTATTTGGTCCAATCAGACGAGCTGATCTCTCGAAAAACATTAGAGGAAATGGCCAGTGACATTGGTGTTTCTCAGTCTTCTATTTATCAGTTTGTTAAAAAAATCGGTTATAGTGGTTTTCAAGATTTTAAAATCGATATTGCCCGTAATTCAAATTACCAGCCTACCTTCCATAATTTAAATTATATGACAGGTGCAGAAGATATTCATCCAGAAGATTCCAGTATTGATATTGCCAAAAAAGTGTTACAATCAAATATTTATTCATTAAGCAATTCCACTCACTTTTTAACTGAAGAATTGCTTGACAAGGTTTTATCGCTGATTTATTCAGCTAAAACATTACATTTTTTTGGACTTGGAGGATCTTCCATTGTTGCTTTTGATAGTTTCCATAAATTTATCCGAACTAAATATCGCTGTAATTATATTTTTGACTATCATATGCAGCTGGGCTTCGCCACAAAGCTAACAAGTGAAGATTGCGTGTTCATTTTTTCTCATTCAGGACAAACAAAAGAATCTGTAAACCTGGCGAGACAAATAAAAAAAACATCGGCAACGATCATTGCTTTAACTGGCAACAGCGGATCTGAGCTTGTTACTTTAGCCAATCAGGCAATCATTGTTTTAACCGAAGAAACACTTTTTAGAACAGAATCACTGGCTTCCAGAATCAGCTATCTAACGGTGATGGATATTTTATATACAAATGTTATGCACCACAACTATGATCAGAACATCGAATCAATCAAAAAGATTAGAGACAACATCAGTACTACCAAAACAGATCCCTATAATTTTACACCTTAGAAGCTTTCACTTGAAGAATAATACAAAATAATCCTTTCAAGAATTTAGGTTTTGTAAAAACACCTCGGTAAGCAACGGAAGACAGACGCAGCTCTAAAAGCAAATGAGAAATGACCAAGCGTACTTCTTGTGTTACTCTTGGTTTGACTTCATTTAGTGAGTGCCTCAGCACGATTTTTACCAAGTCACTCACGGCTGGCTGCCTCCATCTACAGTTGTTTATTAGAGGCATTCGACTTTATTTTGCAGCTATTTTTTCATGCTTTTGTCGTGGAACAAACCAATTTAATCACTTCTCTTTTCTGGCAGTAATGATAATAAAATATATTAACACAGCAAAAGTCCGAAAACTGCTCTTCATTATTATGGAGAAGTTTGTCCGTTTTAAAAACGGACAGTTGAAACCATAGAACATCCTGTTTGTTTCTCTGTAAAGAGAGAGGCATCCAGCCAAGTATACAGGAACCTGTTGCTTAGCTGGATGCTGCTTTTTTTCTTCTGTGCTTCCCATTTTTTGGCTATCTATTTTTCACTTTGTTTCAAGCTTTTTTGTTTGTATTTTCTGTATACTTTTATCATGTACATACTAGAGTTAGCGGGTAAGTTATCCGCTGAAATATCATACCCGTCAGTGTTCATAAGCTTTAAAAAATAACTTTCCTATTTCTTCATCAAAGGAAACCGTATCTTATTGTCTGCCCAATTAATAGGCTTATATCCCAGACTAAAAATTGTAATAGTTACGACAACTGTTTTTTTCCAAAGGTTTCATTAGCCATGATAGAGGTTTCGAGCTGCTCTATCTTGTTTTTTTATCAAAGCTCTATTTAAATTCTTCCATGTCTGGCATTTTCAGGATTCGATTGTCTATGAGTGTCTGATACCAATAAGCTGATTTTTTAAGTGTTCTGGTTCTATCTTCATCCAGTTCTATACGCACCAGTCCATATCGGTTTTTAAATGCGTTCATTGGAGAGACACAATCTGTAAATGCCCATAACATATACCCTTCACAAGTCGAACCAGCTTCAATGCCTCGAAACAAATGGTACAAGTGTTTAGAGATAAATGCAATGCGATAATCATCCTGTACAACACCAGCATCATCTTGGTATTGTTCTTCTTGTTCTCTCCCCATTCCATTTTCAGTAATCAGCCAAGGGATAGGTTTGTAATTGTTTTTCAGATACATGGACAGATCATACATAATTTCCGGATAAATTTCCCAGCCACGTGAGTTATTCATTTGTTTCCCAGGAAGATCAAACGTTTCGTAGTATCTTTCTGGGTGGAAAGGCGTATTTTCATTCCATTGATAGCGTGGTGAGCGGACTCGCTTCGGATAATATTGATTGATACCTAAAAAATCAACGGTGTTCTTTCCTATTACCTCTAATTCTTCTTCTGTTGGATCGAAGTAGATATCATGCTCTTTGCATAATTCTATTAGCTCTTTAGAATAGGTGCCATTAATCATTGGGTCAAAAAAGACTTTATTAAAAAATAGATCATAGATCTTTGCTGCATGGAGATCTTCAGCAGAGCTGGATCTTGGATAAACCATTTCAGGATTTATAATGCAGCCAATCCTTCCATCATATTGTTCTTGATGGTAAACTTCCACTACTCGAGCAGTCGCTAATGCTTTGTGATAATTCCAAAGCATCCATTTTTTAGTATTCTGTTCATGAGGCCAACGTACAGCATCTAAATAGCACCTTGTTTGAATAACGATTGGTTCATTAAACGTAAACCATTGTTTTACTCGATCTCCATAACGTTTAAATGCAATACAAGCATACGCTACATATAGTTCCAATACTTTTTTAGATGACCAGCCGTCGTACTCTTTCATCAGATATTCAGGAACTTCATAGTGTTCCAAGCAAATCATCGGCTCAATCCCCGCTTTGATCAATGAATTAATCACCTCATCAATATGACTTGCGTATTCTTCATCCACAATCAAATTCTCATAGTCTGTAAAAAAACGTGCCCAATTGATAGAGGTTCGATAGTGCGTCAAATGAATTTCTTCCATTAATGCAATATCTTTATCATACTCTTCAAAAAAATTTGTAGCTACAGCTGGACCATAGCCTTCATTCCAAACAAACTTTTCATTTTTATACCAACTATCTAAAAATGAGTCCTGCCCCTCCTTTTTTCCTTTCCATCCTTCTGTTTGCCAAGCAGAAGAAGCGGCACCAATGATAAATTTTTTTGGAATTCTGATTTCCATGTTTTTCCTCCTAGAACTAAGCAACTTCAGTGGTTACTTTGTTTGATATTTTTACAAAAGGTAAGTAGATCAATATTGATACAATGATACAAATAATTTGGGTTAAAACGGCACCCATATCGCCTGCGGTTGCCAGATAAGCATTGACAATTGGCGGCATTGGCCAAGGAACCATAACGACTGCTTTTGCTGCAAAACCAATGGATGTAGCGATATAGCCAATCGTTCCAGTGACCAATGGTGTAACAATAAACGGAATTGCCAGAATTGGATTAAGCATAATTGGCATCCCAAATATTACTGGTTCATTAATATTAAAAATTCCAGGTGCCAGTGATAATTTGGTTATTTCTCTCATGTCCTCTCTCTTACTAACAAGTAAAACAGCAATTAAAAGTCCGATTGTTACACCTGAACCGCCCATACTCATATACATATCCCAAAATGGCATCGTAATAATATTAGGAATCTCTTTACCTGCTTCAAACGCCTCAGTATTGACAGCAATCGCTGCAAGAAGCAACGGTTCACGTACAGGTTTAACCATCTGATTTCCATGAATACCAATTACCCAAAAAACCTGAGCAATCAACATTAACAGTAAAATACCCGGTAAGCCTTGGACAATTCCTTCTAATGGTTTTTGAATGATGTTATAAATAATATTGTAAGCATACATTCCAGTTAGTGCTTTAATAACAAAGCCTGCTGTAGCAATAATAGCAATGGTTAATATGGTCGGGAATAAAGATGAAAAGCTTTCTGATACATTTGCTGGAACAGTGTCAGGCATTTTCAGTTTGAGTCGATCTTGTCTGCCCAACCAACAGTATAATTCTATTGAAGTGATTGCAACAAACATTCCCAGAAAAAGTCCTTTTGTATCCGTATATTGCTTCGCCAAAACATTTTCTGCAATGACTTTGACATCCTCTGCATTAACAAATTCATAGACAAAGGGATTAACAGAAAGATAACTCATCACAGCAATAATCCCAGGGAAAATCCCGTTTACTTTGTTTAATTTTGCCAGCTCAATACCAATTAAAAAGACCGCATAAATTGTTAGAAAGCTTAAGGTAACATAACTGATTGCTGACGAAATAGGCTTTAAATCAGCTAAAAAACCTAACGCACTAATACGAGCCAAGCCATTATCACTATCAAATACCATTGCTGAAAACAAGGTACCAAATGCACCTGTAATGATTACAGGTATTAAAGATGCAAAAGCATTTTTTATCACCATGATATATCGTAACGAATTAATCTTAGTTGCAAACTTTCCGAGAACTTCGGTAAGTTTTTCCATAAAACCATTTTTCATAATAGTCCTCCTCAATACTTAATATACATTTCCAACTATGGTATACTTTCCTTACAAATTTGAAGAAGCAAGGAATAAAAACGCGAATATCTCTTTTTTTGCAATCGATTACATCGTTAATTTAATACATGGAAAGACATTTGTAAATTCAAATTAATTTATACTAAAAATTTGTAAACTTATGCATTTACAAATTCATCTAATTAAGGGAGAATGCTTACGCACTCTTGATTGTCTACCATTCAGCTAGTTGTTCCTGCACAAGCAAAACTGGCAGCTAGTCTTGTATGCCCATTAGACATGCGATGAGGATCGTAACACAGTGAGAACCGGAGGAAAGCGATTCTAGTGTTATGCTTTGCGACGAGGATCACAGCGTAGCGAGAACCGGAGGAAAGCGATTCTAGTGTTGTGCTTTGCGACGAGGATCACAGCGTAGCGAGAACCGGAGGAAAGCGATTCTAGTATTGTGCTTTGCGACGAGGATCGCAGCATAGCGAGAACCGGAGGAGCAGCAGCCCTCCCCTTCCACAAAAACCCTTTCATAAAAAGGAATGAATGCTTACACCTACCCTCTCGCTAGTCCTACTAAAGATTAAGGAGAAAAAAATGCCATTTTATCAGTATATTGCAACAGATCTTAGAAAGAAAATCATTGATGGAATTTATCCGAAAGAATCCAGACTGCCTAATCAAACGGAGTTGGCTACAATCTATAACACAAGTCGCGTAACGATTCAAAAAGCTTTAAAGCATTTGCAAATTGAAGGATTCATCGAAAGCAGGCAAGGCTCAGGATCTTTTGTAAAAGGTCCTGAATCTGTCTATGATTATGATGCAACCAGCTATGGCGGAATGACAAAAAAACTCGGCCATCTAGGAAAACTGGACAGCAAAATCGTTTCTTTTGAAGTAACCTTTCCCAGTGAGAAGGACCAAGAGAAACTAAAGCTTCAAAAGAATGATCCTGTTTACGATATTATTCGCCTGCGTATATTAGATGAAGAACCTTTAGCTCTAGAGTACACTGTAATGCCAGTACTCCTTATTCCTGGAATTACTGAAGATATTCTGAAACATTCCGTTTATCAGTATATTCAAGAAGAATTACGCCTGAATTTTGGAAAATCCCATAGACGGATTAAGGCAGACAAGCCCGATCAATATGATATTGATCATCTCCATTGTCAAGCAGATGATCCGGTTCTGGAAATCGAACAAACAGTTTATTTAGATAATGAAATTCCATTTGAATATTCCCAAACAAGACATCGGTACGACAAAGGAGATATCACCGTTATTAATAAGTTCAGCAAACATATTTACCACTTGTAAATCTTTTCATTAGCAAATTAGTGTAAAATAAAAAATCCCCTCGTTTATAAGCTCTGTTGCGCCTATAAACGAGAGGATTCTTACTATTTTTTTTACATTATTCAAGGGGCTGTGACATAAGTTTGTACTAGTCCCTTAAAACCGAATAAACGGTGTGCCAGTCTTTGTATGATTCGAGCATTCGAAGAAGCGTAGAAGCAAGTTCCTACATGCCCCCCAGACATGCGACGAGCATTCGAAGAAGCGTAGGAGCAAAGCCCCTCCATGCTTCGAGGATAGGAACGAAGTCCTTCAATTCTTAGTGGCTTTGCCATTTAGAAATTGATGAGATCGAAACGAGGTGTAGTGAGAACCGTAGACGCAGAAGCAGCTCTCTCGGAATTAAACTGAATGATCTCAAAAATATGAGAAGCTATTTTCAGATTATCCAGCTTAATTCTCGGAGCTGAACACTTCTGTCACAACCTCCTCTTTTTAAAACAGATCAATTTTCACTTCAACCGTTTGGATTGGTACATCATAAAACGGATCTTCACGCCGACCTAAGAAATCTTTCGCTTGTTGGGGGAAGAGTGCATACATTAAAACATCTTCTTCAGATTTTGCATATGCTTTAATTTCTTCTCTGAACCCAGGCAGTTGAGGTGCAATCAAGTCAGCTGGACGTTCAGTGATTACTTCCTCATTGCCAATGATTGTTTCTTGAATTTCAGCTGAAATAGGTGCTGGAGGACGTCCATATAAACCACGAACGTAATCTTTAATTTCAGTCGGTACCAGCTTGTAGCGTTCACCAGAAATAACATTCATCAACGCCTGTGTACCAACCATTTGAGATAACGGTGTGACTAAAGGAGGAAATCCAAGGTCTGCTCGAACTTTTGGCACTTCCGCCAATACTTCATCATACTTATCCTGCAAGCCTTGTTCAGTTAACTGACTCAATAGATTGGACAACATACCACCAGGCACTTGATAAATCAATGTTTTTGGTTCTACGTCTTTCACTTTAGGATTCAATATCCCCTCTTCACGAAAACGATCACGAATTGGGTTAAAATACTCTGCTATTTCTGCTATCTTCTTCATATTTAATCCCGTATCGTAACCCATTTCTTCCAGTGCAATGGCAACAGACTCTGTAGCAGGCTGACTTGTGCCGCCAGCAAAAGATGAAATTGCTGTATCAATCACATCTGCCCCAGCCTCGGCAACTTTCAAATAAGTCATTTCTGAGATGCCGCTTGTCGCATGTGTATGCACTTCTAACGGTAAATCAACGGTATCTTTGATACGGCTGACTAGCTCGTAGCCAGTTTGAGGAGTAAGAACCCCAGCCATATCCTTAATACAAATTGAATCCGCACCAGTATCAGCCATTTCTTTAGCCAATTCTACAAAATAATCAACCGTATGAATTTCACTTGTTGTATAAGAAATAGCCGTTTGACAATGCCCTCCTGCTTCTTTTGCTGTGATAATCGATGTTTTTAGATTACGTGTATCATTGAGCGCATCAAAGACACGAATAATATCAATCCCATTTTTAATCGATTTTTCAACAAATTCTCTGACCACATCATCTGAATAATTTTTGTACCCCAGCAGATTTTGTCCACGGAGCAGCATTTGTAATTTTGTTTGTTTCACTTCTGCACGAATTTGGCGCAGACGTTCCCAAGGGTCTTCATTTAAGAAACGAATACAAGAATCAAACGTCGCTCCGCCCCACATTTCTAATGAATGGTAGCCCGCTTCATCCATCGTTTTGATTATTGGCAACATGTCTGAGGTAGGCATTCGCGTAGCAATTAAGCTTTGTTGCCCATCACGCAAGACTGTTTCCATAAAATGAATTTTTTTAGTCATTTGCTTGTATCCTTCCTTCTTCAATTAACTCATGAATTTTTTTGTGCAGCTCTTCCACCGAGTGCGTGCGTGAGCGGCCACAAACTTTTGCATCTTTTTCACAAAGAAAACATTTTCGTTTAGGATACCCCAACTGTTCACGGCTAATATTTTTGATCTCACCATTATCCAGCCACAAAACATCCAAATCCACTAAACGCCCATATGGATGGGTTTCCTCTAATTTAATCATTCGTTTTTTTAGTTCTTCTTTTGTCAGCGGCACCAATAAAAAATATTCATACCCGGTTTTTTCATTACGATACACATTAACAAGAGTAACCACATCTGAAACACATATCTCAACCTCGTCTGTGACCTGTTTAAATGCTTTTTCCAATTCTATTGACGTTTTGACAGATCCGGGAATATTCATTGTTGCAGATAAAAGTGTGTATTGCGGATCAGAGATCAACAATTCTTTTTGTACATGCACACGCCTCTCTTTCGCATCCAATGCTTCCATTAAGGAAATCTCCGGTCCATCGAATAAGGAGCTATACATTTTTTACAACATCAATCAATGTGCCGTCTCGATATTCAATCAGTGCAACGACTTTCTCTCCATATTGAATCGCTTCGGGTGTTCCAACAATGCTGTACGCTTTTTCTTTCAGCTCTTCAATCGTGTACTGAGGAACATCCAGCTCTTTGAAATGGTCAATCAAATCCTGACGATTTGGATGAATCGCAATCCCCACCTCAGTAACAACAACATCAATACTCGTTCCAGGCGTTACCACTGTATTCACCGTATCAACAATTGTCGGTATTCTACCACGAACCAGCGGAGAAATGACCAAGCTCATCTTACATGCCATACTAGTATCGGAATGACCGCCAGAAGCACCACGAATAACCCCATCTGACCCTGTCATTACATTGACATTATAATTGGTATCGATTTCCAGTGCAGACAAAATAGCTGTATCTAATTGATTAATTACAGCTCCCTTACTCAAAGGAGAAGCATACATATTCGCATCAATTTCATAGTGATTGCTGTTTTTCCCCAGCGATATTGCAGATGGATGATCGAAATCCTGCACATCGATAATTTTTTCAACGAGTCCTTCTTCCAACAATTCTACCATCGCATTTGTAATTCCACCTAGCGCAAAACTCGCTGTAACGTCATCTTTAATCATCGCATCACGTAAAAATCTTGAAACTGCCAATGCTGCGCCGCCTGTCCCTGTTTGGAACGAAAACCCTTGTTGGTAATAAGGAGAGCTGGTGATCACTTTTGCCGCATATTCCGCAATTAGCAGCTCTTTAGGATTTTTTGTAAATCGAGTAGCTCCATTGGCAATCCCACTTGGATCACCAATGGCTTCAACTTCAACGATATAATCAACATCTGTCTGAGGAATACTAATCGGTGTATTCGGAAATGGAACAAGTGTGTCGGTAATAATTACGACTTGATTTGCATATTTTGCGTCAATCATCGCATATCCTAAAGAACCACATGTCGCTTTACCAACAGTACCATTTGAATTTCCATAAGCATCTGAACTAGGAGCCCCTAAGAAAGCAACATCAATATGAATATCCCCTGCTGCAATAGCACGTGCCCGTCCTCCGTGCGAACGGATAACAACAGGATTTTCCATAATCCCTTCAGAAATAGCAGCACCGACTTTATCACGTAAACCACTTGAAGTAATATTTGTAACCACACCATTTTTGATATGATTAATTAACGGTTCATGGACATTGGCAATAGAACTTGGTGCAATGGAAAGATTTTTAATACCCATATTGGCAATTTCTTCTAAAACCATATTCATGACAAAATCTCCCTCACGAAAATGGTGGTGGAAAGAAATAGTCATTCCATCTTTTAAACCTGTTTTTTCAATTGCTTCGCGAATACTTCCTAAAAGCTTTGAATCTCTTGGTCGAACAGGCTTAATTTTGCGACTGGCTTCGTTATACTCAGCAATATGTGCTAATTCTCCTTCAAAAACACCATATTGATCGGCGTATACTTGAGGGATTTCTTTACCTACTTTATTCATAACCATGACTAAATATCCTCCCCAGTAATCAGTTTCGCAGCTTTTGCTAAAGCAATTACTCGTTGTGCCCGTTCAACGATTGGTTTATCCACCATTTTCCCATTAACAGAAATGACACCTGAACCTTTGGCTTCTGCTTCACGAATCCCCCAAATAACTTCTTTGGCATTTTGAATTTCTTTTTCTGTTGGTGTATAAATCGCATTTACTAAAGGGATTTGACGCGGGTTAATGACTGATTTACCATCAAAGCCCAATTGTTTAATGCGTTGAACTTCTGCCTGAAAGCCTTCTACATTATCGACATCAGAATATACTGTATCAATTGCCGCGATTCCCGCTGCTCTTGCAGAATGAAGAATCATATTACGGGCAAAAGAAAGTTCCTGTCCATCTGGATAACGTCTTGTTTTCATGTTTGTTACATAATCTTCTGCCCCTAAAGCAATACCAATCAACCGATTAGAAGCTTTGGCAATTTCCCGGGCATTCAAGACCCCCTCTGCTGATTCAATAGCTGCCATCATCTTGGTTGTTCCAACTGGAATCTGATTTGCTTCTTCTACAGCAGTAATAACCTCTGCTACATCGACAATGTCCTGTGCTGTTTCAGTTTTCGGTAAGCGAATAACATCTACACCAGCTAAAACCATTGCTTCAACATCTTGTGCGCCGCCTGCGTCCAATCCATTAATTCGTACAACGGTTTCTACATTCTCATAATTAAACGTTTTCAAAGCAAAATGAACCAATATACGTGCTGAATCTTTTTCCTTTAAAGACACCGCATCTTCCAAATCAAACATAATTGAATCAGCTCCATAAAGCGGAGCATCTCTTAACATTGCTGCATTTGCGCCAGGTACAAACATCATTGTTCTTCTTAAGCGTTCCATGAGTCAATTTCCTTCCAATCATAAGTGTCTTTTTGTGCTGCACGATAAATTGCTGTGATTGTTCGTGCTTGAATACTGCAATCTAACGCCCCTTTATCCACAGCAGTCACGCGAACAGCTTCAACACCTAGTTTTTTTATGGTTTCTTTGATTACGTTTCTGATTTGTTGCCCAAATTGTTTTTCCACACTGCTCTCCAAAGAAATTTGAATCTCTTTTTCTTCAATCGGCTCAACTGTAATCATAATATCGCTGGATTCAACAGTTCCTGCCATTGCACTTTGGGTAATTTTCACGTTCTTTCACCTCTAGTATTTTTTTGTTTTTTTATATAGCTATCGGTTGGTGGTGGTAAAAATTCAATTAATCGTTTGCTGTCATGAGTATGCAAAGCTTCTCTCACTTTTGTTGCACTAATGATCTCTCCATTGACACTCAGTCTTGGTAGAACAACTAACTCCAAAGAACCATCAAAAACAGCTTTCATCGACTGATTATAAATATCCGTCACTTTTGAATAAGGTTCTTCTCCAACAAACCGTGTTTGAATATCTAATACAGGAGCAATCTTTTCTTTAAACAGCTGAGCATCAACTGCTGCCTGCATTCTTGCAACACTTTCTACCGCATCATCCTTTAAAAAATAAGAGGGAAAGGTAGCCGAAGAAACTAGATAATCATTTGTTGGCAAAACGGTAACGTTCGTTAAATGTGCAACGCCTTGCTTGACCATCTCTAATCGGTCTTGAGATGAAAATTCTGACCGATCTTCTGACAGAACAAACACATATACTTGATTACTCTGCTTTGAAGCCATTTCGATAAGATACTGATGCCCTTTTGTAAAAGGATTTGCATTCATAACGATCCCGCTTCCAGAACCAGTCTTCTTATGTTTTTTTAACATCAAAAGATAGCTCTGGAAATCAGGGAATCCTTGTTCCATAAAAAGAATATCGGCAGTTTCGATAATGGTTTGAAAGCCCAACGAACGAAAGACAGGTTTATTACTTGGTTTCGTATAAACGAAATAATGATGCTCTCCTTCTTCTGATAAGCGGTTAATGAGATGCTGAACGATTTCAGTTAACAGGTTTTCTTCCTGATAGTCTTTGCAAACAACTAGACACTTTAGAATATTGTGATAATAAGAACCTGTAGCCGCTAATGTATCATCTATATAAATTCCAACAGTATAGTCAAGTTCTTCATCTTTATTCAAATTCGCTTTATTCATCAGATTTGCCCATTGTTCATAGGTCTTTTTATCTTTTTTTAGCCATAGTCTTTTTATTACGTACATAAAAAACCTCTTCTTATTTCTTAATCGGAAATAGCTTACTTAATAACATAGATGCAAGGTAGATAATTAGAATAACTCCGAACACGCCACCCCAGCCCAATACAAGCAATTCAAGTGCTTTCGCTAAATCTGCTGACATACTGACTCTCCTTTCTTAAACAAGTAACGCAAGTAATAAGCCGCCTGCAATTACTGATGCAATCTGTCCAGATACATTCGCTCCTGCTGCGTGCATTAGAATAAAATTCTGCGGATCTTCATCTGTTGCCATTTTTTGAATCACTCGGCTGGACATTGGGAACGCTGAAATCCCTGCAGCACCAATCATTGGATTGATTTTTTCTTTTCTAAACAGGTTCAGCAGTTTTGCAAATAGTACGCCACCTATAGAATCCATAATAAATGCCACTAAACCTAAGCCAATAACCATCAATGTATCTACTTGTAAAAATTCTTCGTATTGCATTTTTACAGAAATAGATAGTCCTAGTAAGATACTAATGATATTAACCAGCTCATTTTGGGCAGTAATTGATAACCGTTCCAACACGCCACATTCCCTTAATAGATTTCCAAACATCAAAAAGCCTACTAGTGGAAGTGAGACTGGCGCAATAAGTCCTGCCACAACAGAAATCACGATTGGGAATAAAATTTTTGCAGTTTGTGAAACTTCTCCAGCACGATAACTCATACGAATACGACGTTCTTTTTTGGTTGTCACAGCTTTAATAGCTACTGGCTGAATAATAGGTACCAGCGCCATGTATGAGTATGCCGCCACCATAATTGCACCCATGTATTTTGAATTCAATGTATTCGCTACAAAAATAGAAGTCGGTCCGTCAGCCGCACCGATAATACCGATTGACGCAGCATCATTTAACTCAAAGCCTAATAAGACCGCAACAATAATCGTAAAGAAAATTCCAAACTGTGCTGCTGCACCAAATAATAGTAAAAATGGATTTTGCAATAATGGACCAAAATCAATCATTGCACCAATACCGATGAATAAGAGCAGTGGGAATAGTTCTGTTGAGATACCCATGTCAAATAATACTTGAAAAGGACCTGCCTCTCCTCCAGCACTTAATACACCAGAGTTTGGAAAGTTGACTAAAATCGTTCCCAATCCCATAGGAACCAAAAGCGTTGGTTCATATTCTTTTTTAATTCCTAAATACATCAGAACACCGCCAATTACCATCATGACAATTCGTCCTGGCTCTTGACCCATTCCTAAAAACCCTTCAATAAGTGTTTCCACTAACGTCACTTCCTCTTTTAAAATAAATTTATTTCAAGCTGTCTTTCTCAGTGAATGGTAATTAGAGATTCACCTGGGTTAACCATATCTCCTTGACTCACATGAATCCCTGTAACGGTTCCTGCTTTGCCTGCTACGATTTCATTTTCCATCTTCATTGCCTCTAAAATCATAAGGGGCTGATTTTCTTGAACAGTGTCACCAACATTTACCAAAATTTTCAAAATAGTTCCAGGCATAGGTGATGGCATCGCATCTGCTCCTGCTTGTGTTGTTTGAACAGCCGGTGCCGCTTCTTCAGCTGGAGCGGGTGCCGCTGGTGTTGGTGCTGCCGGAGCTGCTTGAGCAGGTGCTGTCGGTTGAGGTACCCCTCCAATTTCTTCCATTTCTACCAAGTACTCTTTTCCATCAATTGAAATTTTAAATTTTCGTAACATCATTTTTCCTCCAAAGGTTCTATTTTTTTACAATTTTTCGGATAACAAATTGACTACTCTCATTCGTTCCCGCTGCAATGCTTGTGGCGATTAAGGAGACAAGCTTTGCTTCCGGGTTCCGTTGTAGGATCTTCTTAACAACAAATTGACTCTCCGGCTGATCTCCTGTAGCAATAGCTGTCACAATCAAACTCACCAACTCATAATCTTCCGCACTTGCTTCTATATATGGGGGAACCGCTTCCCATTCTTCCACTTCTTTGATAGTTGTTTCAGAAACCGATGTTGGTAATTCAGGAGGTTGTTGCTCTCTATGAAACAATCGTGCAAATATCCCCATGCAGTTACTCCTTTCAATTTTTTCGTTCTCATTCACATTATAGTAATAATGGACCAATTCGGTAGTTCAAAATGAAAGATTATTGTTTTTTTTCTGTTCATATTTTGACAAAAAAACAAGAAAACGCCAACAAACAGCTTTAAATCAACGTTCCAAGGTTGTTAAGACTTTTTTAATATATTGTTAAGCATTCCCTAAGATTAACTAGACCAAATTGTTTTTTTCCTGTTCTTTTTTCAAAAACGATCTATCTTAAACACACAATATTGCTTATTCTATATTCGTCGGGCGGAGTTAAATCAACAGTCTCTCAATTTAAAGATTTACAGCAATTGGCTTTTTTATTGATCATGATTGACACCGCTTACAATAACGGAACTTATTAATTGATTTGTAGAAAGGAAGAAAAAAATGTTATTAACGATTTTATCTTATGCCATGATTATTATCTTCATGTTTGTAATCATGAAAAAGAAAATGTCACCATTTACTTCTTTGGTTGTGATTCCCTTAGTATTCACCTTAGTTGCAATGGTCGCAGGCGTATCAAAGGAAGGAAATATCGGAGATTTTGTAATAGAAGGAATCAAAACAACTTCTAATACGGGGATCATGTTGCTGTTTGCCATCTTATATTTCTCTATTATGCTGGATGCAGGCTTGTTTGATCCAATTACAAAGAAAATGATTCACTTTGCCAAAGGGGACCCAATGAAGGTCTTAATGGCTACAGCTATTGTAGCGGCTACAGTTTCATTAAACGGTGACGGAACTACGACTACTTTAATCTGTTGTTCTGCATTCATTCCTATTTATAAAAAATTAAACATGAAAATGATGAACCTTGGTGTTTTGATTATTTTACAAAATACGATCATGAACTTGCTTCCTTGGGGAGGACCGACTGCACGAGCTATGGCCGTTTTAAACGTTGATGCAGATATCCTTACCTACTTAGCTCCAGGAATGATCATCTCTATTTTATACGTTATCTTCTTCGTTGCTCGCCGTATGGGTAAACAAGAGCGTGCACGCTTGGGAATCACTGAATTAACTGATGAAGAAATTGAAGAAATGACAACGGTCACAGATCCTGAAACATTAGAAATTCGCCGTCCAAAAAACTTCATTTTCAATGGTATCTTAACAATTGGTTTAATTGCCTGGCTGGTTGCCAGCTCATTTATTGACTCAATTGCTCTTCCTCCGCTGCTGTTATTCTTAGTCGGAACTTGTATTGCATTAATGGTAAACTACCCTATTCTAAAAGATCAGTCTTCACGAATTGGGGCAAATGGCGGGGATGCTGTTCAAGTAGTTATCTTAGTATTCGCAGCAGGTGTATTCATGGGCTTATTCCAAGGTTCAGGAATGGCTGAAGCTTTAGCAAACAGCTTCACTCAAATTATTCCTAAACAGTTGGCTGGGTTCTGGGGCTTGGTTATTGCACTCATCTCTGCGCCGGGTACCTTCTTTATCTCAAATGACGGCTTCTACTTCGGTGTTCTCCCTGTACTGGCTGAAGCAGGTCAGGCTTATGGATTTACAGATATGCAAATGGCCCTTGCTTCACTAATGGGACAAGCTTTCCATTTACTAAGTCCTCTAGTTGCGTTCATTTATTTACTTCTACGCTTGACTGGACTGGATATGGGGCAATGGCAAAAAGAATCTGCAAAATATGCATTAGGAATTTTCATTATCTTCATCGTAACGATTATTCTATTAGGTCATATGCCGCTTTTCATTCCACAATAATCAATACCGCATTTTATGGGACGGGTCGTATTTACGGTCTCGTCCCTATTTTATTAACATTAAATGAGTGTCTTCTGAAAACCCTTGCAAAATCTCTTATACTGGTATATATTTCAGTTGCACTATGAGAAATGAGGAGAAAAAAATGAGTAACGTTGTTGAAGCTGTACGTAAGAATTTAGATTTAACACAAAATAAAACATTAAATGTTTTAATCTATGAGGCTTTCCGAAAAACGATTATTCTAGGCGACATCCCTGCGGATACTCGGATTAATGAAAAAGTTTTTGCAGAAGAACTAAATATCAGCAGAACCCCCATTCGTTTGGCTATGAGGCAATTAGTAACAGAAAAGCTTGTTGAACATGTTCCCAAAGTTGGCGTCGTCGCAAAAGGGATTCGGATAAAAGATGCCTATGAAATTTATGACATTCGCAAATCACTGGACAGACTGGCTACAATCAAAGCCATGAACCAAATGACCGAACAAGATTTTGAAAAGTTAAAAGAATTGTTGGAACAAGGTGAAGCTTACAACAAAGCTGATGAAATAGAACTGCTCTTACAAAATTTTTCTGATTTTAATGCGTTCATCTACGAAAAAAGCCAAATGCTTCGTCTGAAGTCCATCGTTCTGGACCTTCAAGCCTATCTCGTCTATTTTCGGGATATCGCCATTCGTTCCTCCAAACGACGAGACAAAGCGCTTGAAGAACACTGGCTTATTTATCGAGGCATGAAAACAAAAAATGTGGAACAAATTACCTTAATTACACATGAACACTTAGATCGCTCCTTGCAGTTCATCTTGGCAGAAATGGAGCGCAGAAAAATTGATTAATGCCTTTTTTCCCCAGCATCTTGCAGATTATGCCCAGAAAGCTCTGCTTTATGAAGTAACCTTAAGTCCAAAACCCGGCTTAGTTGATCCTTTAACTACCGGAGCCCATACAGATATGGATGTCTTTACATTTATGGACAGCATTGTAAGTCTTCGGCCTTTCCTGGAACAGTATGTAGCTATAGGGATTTCCCACCAAGGGGAGCCTGCCGCATTATTTAAAAAACTTAGAAAAACAGGCGCTTCTGCTGAGGAGAAGATGCTACAGGCAACAAACAACGTAAATACTCATAAGGGCGCAAATTTTTCCTTTGCTGTAATTTTAGGTGCAACAGGCTTTTATCTTCAAAATAAAGAAAACTTTCGTTTACCGTTGTCAGCAAAAGATAGTGAAGCAATTTTAGCTTTATCCAGTCAAATGACACAACACTTAGTTTTAGAAGATTTTGTTGATTTAGAAAGCAAACCTTCACTAACCTATGGAGAAAAATTGTATCTGACCTACGGAATAACAGGAATTCGAGGAGAAGCGGCAGCCGGTTATCCAAGCCTGTCTCAAAAACTTCTTCCCTACCTGCGAAAACTGGAAACACCAACTCTTGAAGAAACTTTATTACGTGCCCTTATTTTCTTAATGAGCGAAATTGAAGATAGCAATTTATTGCATCGAGGCGGCTTTGAAGCCTGGAAAACGGTAAAGGCAGAGAGTAAAAAAATTCATCAAGCAGCTCTTGATAATAAAGAACTACTTGATGAACTCCGTCAATATGATATGCTATTAACTCAGAGACATTTAAGCCCTGGCGGTTCTGCGGATCTTTTAGCCTTGGGGATTTACTTTGCACAGTTGGAAGGACTGCTTTAATTCCCATGTGGCAAAAACGTGTATCCTAAACCCCAAACGGTTTTGATATATCGCGCATTTTTAGGGTCGTCTTCAATTTTGTTTCTTAAATGATTGATAAAGACCATGACTGTATTTGCGTCCAGCTCACTGTCATCCCAAACGCTGTGATAAATTTGTTCTTTTGAAAAGACCTGATCAGGGTTTTCCATAAAAAACTGCATTAATTTTATTTCTTTTGATGAAAGCTTGATCTGCTCGTCTCTTTTAAATAGCTGATAACGTGCTTTATCAAAGCAAAAATCACCGACGACAATTTTACTTTCCCTGGATTGACTACGATGCTCTTTAAGTACTTGTCCTCGATCAAGTGTGGCAATGACTTGGGCTTTTAATAAGCTCGGTAAAAAAGGTTTGGTCATATAATAATCAGCGCCCATTTCCAGACCAGCAATAATATCTTCTTCATTTTTCTTCCCGCTAAGAAAAATGATTGGCACAAGCGGATTTTCTTCTCGAATAATTTGAGCAAGATGATACCCGTCATTTTCATATTCTAAACAGATATCTAATAAATATAAATCAAATTTTACTCTGGTCATAATGTCTACCGTTTTTTCAACTGAATCACTTTGATAAATTAATATCCCAGTAGATTGTAATGACTTCCAGATTAGTCGTCGAATCGCCGGATCATCATCGACAACAAGAATCTTTTCGTTTCTCACGTTCTTTCCTCCTTCATGTTTTATCTATTTTTAAAGGGAGCTCTGCCTTATGAATAAACCATCAAATAAACTACTAAGTCTAGGGATTACCTTTGTCATTTGTTTAACTATCCTTGGCATACTGATTACTGCAAATAGTTATCGGCAAACACAAAAACATGCCCTGGAAATGGGAGAAAACCAGCTGGCTAAAATCAATGACTCTGCGATTAAAATATTAAGGCTGGAAATCAAAGCATATACCTTAGCCTTGGAAGATTATGCCTCAAATATTTTTAATGAAACCAACTACCATGAGCTGATTGATGATCCTCAAGTCCAAAAGAATCTTCTTTATAAAACTTCTGCTGCGGCTGGCTTATTTTTGATCTCTCCTGAAGGAACACTTCTTTCCAGCAGAGATATACATTCAGACCAGTTTACAAATGAAAAAATTACAACAATTTATGTAGATAAAGATCCACTTTACCAAGAAGCAATCCAAGGAAGTATCAAGCAAAATGGCGAAGCTTATTTTATTAAAAATACATCCTATGTCAATCTCTATCGACCTGTCTATGATAAAAATCAGGTGCTTCAATCAATTCTAGTCTTACCCATCAATTTAGAAGAGCTGTACCAGCAGGAAATTGATACAACTGAAAATCAAAACGGGTATACAATGATCAAAAATGAAGAAATGAAAGTGATCATGCACCCTTCAACAGAGCAAATTGGTTTGGATATTGTTGAAGACCGGCGAAAAAAATTCCCTGATCTTGATTACTCAGATTTAGAGGACTTAGAAAAAGTGCAGCTTGCCAATGAAAAAGGAACACTGAGTTATAGCTCCTACTGGTGGACAAAAGCTGATCCGAAAAAAGTACTGAAAATATCTGCCTATGAATGGATTACTATTGGAGAAGCCAGATGGATTGTCGCCAGCTCGTCTGATTTTTACGAACGCAATGGCATGGTGCTTCAGGAAAATTTGATCATTTTGGGATTACTGGCGATTCTATTAGCCATTGTCATTCTTTTAGGTGTAAGCTTCAGTAATTACAACCGGCAAAATAAGATCTACTTAGAAAACCTTCAGCTTGTCGAACGCCAAGAATTTCTAAAGGAAAGGCATGAGTTAGAAAAAAATATGCTGCAAAAATCAAAATTAGAAACTGTGGGGCTTTTAACGACTACCATTGTCCATGATATGAACAATTTCCTTACTCCAATGATTGGAAATCTTCAACTATTAATCGAAGAATACCAATCAAATAATACACTTATTACAGAGCTAAGTGAAGTCTACCAAGCAGCTGAAAAAGGTCAAAAGCTATCGGCAAATGTTCTGCGCTTTACCAAATCAAGTACGGCAGCTAAAGGAGTCTATTCTATTGATAAGGTTGTTTTAGAAGCGATTGAAACCATGAAAATTCTTGTACCAAAATCCGTTACACTCCTTTATAATGCTAAGCCGGCAGGAAATTCATTTTTTGAAAAAAACGATCTTCAAGTTATTTTATATAACCTTATTACTAACGCTTACCAAGCGCAGATGGCAAATGCATTAATTGAAGTTCAGCTTTCAATGGCATCAGGAACACAGTTGGAAAATTTCCAAAACCACTCGCTGGCTTATCGTGAAAAGCAGTTTGCTCAAATCAATGTAATAGACAATGGACCTGGCATTCCTAAAGAAATTGAAGAAAAAATGTTTACACCATTTTTCACCACTAAAACAGGTACTGACGGCACAGGTCTGGGACTCTTTATTGTTTCTTCTATTATCAAGAAAAATGACTGGCTGTTAGAAGTTAAAAATACTGATACCGGAACCACATTTATTATTGGCATTCCATTAGCAGAGGATTTCCTTTTATCCAACTGATTGATTCATCTATTTCAATGCCTGCTCTTTGAAATAGATGTTTTTTAATATATTGTAAAAAAATTTCTTTATTTTCTTCTAAAAAACAGAAATCGCCTGCATTCTTGAGCAAGTATTCTATTTTTTCTATACACTTTTATTATAAACAAAAATACGGCTGATTAATTAAAAACACACTAAAAAAACAGTAAGACTTTTACTGGGACATCTATGTACTAAATATCTGCTCAGCTGTTTTTTTACTTTTTATTTAGTTATTATTTACCAATTGGACTCCTATATTCTTCTTTATTCGTCCTATTTTATACACATCCCCCCTATTTCTTTCTCATACCTATATTTTACCTTTTTTATTAAATTATAACCACCCATCCAACAGGTGGTTTGCGCCACGGGTATAACCCGGCTCATTGTCAAATCGGATTGATGAGAGAAATACGGATATGGATCATTGAGAGTGAAACACTTTCAATAATCAACTTTTTTGTAATGACGCGTGTCTGCATTCCTTTTATCTTTTATACTGCCACAGCTAAAATCGTCAAATTTTTATCTATGATTCGCAGTATTTTTTTGATATCATGAAGTATAGCATATCGTTCCTTCCTGTTGGATTTTGTGTAGTGACTTAATTTTATCAGAGAACGATATGTTTTTTTATCTAAAAATGAACCTGGAACTGACAAAAGTATTTTTGCTTTCATCAATCCCATGTATTAATAGAGCCTTTTGAGAAATAACATGACGGAGTTTATAAATACGCCAGAGTAACAAATAATCAGCGTGTTCATGTTTGTCAGAGACCAAAATATTTAATTGAAGACTTGATTACTAGGCATTCACAGCCTCATGATTTAGTGATTGACCTCTTTTTAGGTAGTGGAGTTTCTGCCAACGTTGTGTCCAAATTGAGAAGAAACTTCATCGGTTATGAGAAAGACTTAGCTACGTTCAAAAAATTAAAGAAGATATTAGATAAATAAGTTGGAATCTTGGAGTATTATTTAATCAAATGACATTTTAATATTCCAAACCAGGTTCAAATCTTATAAAATGAATATTATTGACTTTCTAAATAATAAAAAGGAGTATTTTAAATGACAAAAACATATTATAAAGTTTCCTCAATAATTGATAACTTGGAGTACAAAAAAGGAAATTGGTTAAAAATAGTTTATTACTTGATACTAATTCCATTTTTTCTAAGTATCCTTGCTTTTTTTTACTACAAAGCCATTGGCTCAATAATGTTAGGTTCGTCGCTTGGTCTTTTATGTGCCATAAAACAACAAATGGATTTGAAAAGTAGAGAAGTTGAAAAAATAACAAAAAATAAAGAAAAAAATTATATTGCTGAAAAAATTTCTGACGATGAAAGTAAATTTTTAGTTATAGCTATAAGCGATAATACTACCTACGACCATAGTATGTTGACCGCATTAAATGATGAATTAAAAAATATTGGAATTGATAACAAACAAAAAATAGAACAATTAATTAATGAAATAGATGCAAAAAATGAAACAAGTAAATACAATACTAAATTCTTTGTAGATATCGCTAAAGGTTTTGGAAGTATATTTATAATAGCCCCAATTGCTTTCATTTTTGGTTCACTCTCTACAGAGACAATTAAATCATTGGATATAGCTAAACAGTTAGTGGAAAGTCCTGAACTGATAATACAGTTTGTCCAATTGATTATATTAATAGTACTTTTAATTTTGGTATTATTATTTATAATAGGAGTAACACTATACGGCTTAACACCATTTATAAATACTACTCTTTTAAAAAATGCATCTCAAAGAAATAAAGTGAAGAACTACTTATCAGATATTATGTACATGAACTACTTAGAATAAAATATTCAACTAATACTACGATAAAAAATAATTTTGATTCCTACCTATTTAAAAAGAGAAGTTTAACTCAACATAAACTTCTCTTTTTATGTATTTACTATTTAGCATGTCAAAAGAATACTCTCTCGGGTTCTACCAGTAACATCCACCCGATTTTTCTTCATTCTTTTGTCCTAGTTCCCTTTTCAGCAACAATTCCACACATCCATTCAGTTATGTTATACTTATGAAATTGAGCGGCTGGTATATCTTAACAGAAAATTTATGTTTGCTTATTGGACATTGAACTATTTTTTAGGATTCGTGCGATAAGCATTAAACATGGTTACATTCCGTAAAGATAAACTAAAAATGTATTTTTAGGGGATTCTTTCAGGATAGTTTCTATTTGCTATCATATCCGGCAAAACTCAATTTCACTTGCACTATCTCTTTTAAAATTAAATGACAGAAAGGGAACAATACATGATTATTAGTTTTGATGTCGGCGGCATCTTTATAAAATATGGCTTGTTTGATATGAACGGCACCATTATTGATCAGGACAAACAGCCTTCTGAAATCGATACAGAGGAGCAGTTTTTTTCGTTTATTGAAAAGATCATTACGATGTATGAACGTAGATATATGATTAAAGGAATCGGCTTCAGTTTTCCTGGAGTAATTGACAGTGAAAATGGGATTCCTATTGTTTCCGGTGCGATTAAACCTTTAAAGGGGAGACCGTTTATTCAGCTTTTAACGGAGAAAACCGGTTACAAGTACCCTATCTTCATTGAAAATGATGGAAACTGTGCAGCTTTGGCCGAAATGCATTCGGGTAAAGGACAGATGCATAATGATTTTGTTGTGATGACCTTGGGAACTGGTATTGGCGGGGGTGTTATCAATAATCGAAAATTGATTAAAGGTGCTGGTTTCAGTGCCGGAGAATTTGGTATGATGTTGATTCCTGATCGAAATGGAAAAAAAGAAATCATTGCAAAATATGCTTCTACTCAGGGATTATTAAATTTGTATCGCAAGCGTTTAGGAATTACTTCGGCCACACCAGTTACCGGAGAAGAAATTTTTAAAGGAAACACTCCCCAGAAAAAGGATGTACTGAAGCTTTGGGGAGAGTATATTTCCATGCTTGTCTACAACATCATTGTTACAATGAATCCTGAGAAAGTCTTGATTGGTGGAGGTGTCAGTCAAAACCCTCAGCTAATTCCTCTTATCGAAAAACCTCTGAAAGAGTATCCTGAATGGAATTTATTTGAAACACCAGTAGAGCGTTGTCATCATCAAAATGATGCAGGACTGATCGGAGCATTCTATCTTGTTTACAGCCAAATAAATCAAAATGATAAAATATAGAAAAAAACCATCGGCTTTGGTGAGCCGATGGAAAAGGAGTATTACTCAATAAGAGTAAAATGAAAAATAAAAAGGTTGTTGTTGGTATGGTTAAATAATACAATATTTTAAAATAAATGTCCAGTAATAACACTTCAACCTGATTCAATTTTACTAAAATTATCTTTATTTTTTTAACAATAGATTACTCATTTTGGTAATACAAAAAGAAATATCATCTGTTGCTTTATCCTGCTTCTCTTCTGAAGCATTAAACAATGCTGTGTCCAATCCCTTTTCAGGATCTAATGAAAGAACCATCTCTTTACAGCCTGCTACATACTCTGTGTAGCAGCGCTCCAGTTTTTTATGAATGCCGATTACTTTTACCGGTGGACGAAGTCCCAATATTTGCTTTAAGAATACTTCGTACTTTTCCGTACCTTCGTTAAAAATCCCCTGAACTTCAGCAAGCTTTTCTTTAGAAATATCTGCTTCTTTCTTGTCATCAATGGCCTGACGAAGCTCTTCGTAGTGCCCGTTCATTTCTTCTCCCACTTTTTCTGTTTCTTGTACAATATCATTAATTACCTGAATATAATAGCCAATATTTGGTTTCAACTTATTTTCCTACTTTCTTTTATTATCAACTTATTTTACCGTTTTCCTTCCGTACTGACAAGCCCGGATTAGAGCTTTCGGTATAAACAAGGCTTTTCAAGTGAGAAGGTGAGCCGCAAGATTATTAGCTGAGGCGTTTTGCAGATTTTTTCCTATTGTCCAAGCTAAGAAAAATCAGCCCCTCAATTGAGAGACTGATTCTATTTCAATTACTACTATTTCTTAAAGCACTTCATCACTTGTTTTGATTATTTTTGAAATCATGCCATATTCCTTGGCTTCTTCTGCGGACATCCAGAAGTTGCGGTCTGTATCTTTCGCTACCTGTTCATACGTTTGACCTGTTGCTTCTGCGATCATCCGATTAACTCGTTCTCTCATACGAACGATTTCTTTGGCTTCAATCTGTATTTCAGTTCCCTGTCCCTGAACACCGCCGGCTGGCTGATGAATCATGAAACGTGTATTCGGCAGACAGAATCTGTTCTTGGCATCAGCTGCCAGAAAAATTGTGACCCCGGCACTCGCAACCCATCCTGTTCCAATCACATATACATCTGGTTTGACAAATTGAATCATATCATGAATGGTATCTCCTGATTCAACGTGCCCGCCTGGACTATTTACAAAAATCTTAATCGGCTCATCGCCCATTGCTGCCAATAGAAGCAGCTGTGAAGAAACTTCACGTGCTAAATCCTGAGTGACCTCTCCGTAAATTAAAATGGTGCGTTCTTCCCATAATTTTTTCATGATCATACTTTGATCATTTTTTGGTGTCGTATCTTTTTCTTCTTCTTCTAAACGATACATGAATCCTACCTCCTGCTTTTCAGTAGTGAACGAAGCTTCGCCCACTTCTCTCACTCTTCTATTCTACCAAAAAGTCAGGATTGTTCAAACTATGAAGTACCTATTTTAAAGGAATCGCATGAAACTGACCTTTACCTGACCAAAAGAAGACTTTTAAAGAAATTTTTCTTCAAATAATTTAATATTTATTTATCCCTAACCTCTTAATTCTATATAAAAAGAAAAAATAGTGAATCGAATAATTTGTTTTTTCCATCGAATACAAAAAAATATTTTAGATATTAGGGAAATTCCAGAAAAAATTTGAACTTTCTTTTTAATACCCTTTATCTATTCATGCTTTCCAGCCGACAGCCCATTCTGCTCAGTACTTCATTTGTAATAGTTTGTGCCTGTCCTGCTGCAGCTTCACTATTTTCAAGTACAGTTATTTGTGTTCCTAATTTAATCTCCGGTACATCTGTAATATCTGCCAGGAGCATATCCATGCAGATCCGACCAACTTGCGGGATTTCATAATCAAGATAGCTCAATGAAAAACCTGAGTTGGAAAGTTCTCTGGAAATACCATCTGCATAACCAATAGAGACTACACCAACCCTCATTTCTTTTACAGCAGCTGTCTCTGTTCCATAGCCCAGATATTCTCCAGCTGAAACCCATTTGGCAGATATCAGCACAGCATGGACAGACAATACAGGTTCTAATTTAATTTTGTTTCTCATCTCCTGATCCTGCTGGCTGAGCACACCATATAAAAGGATTCCCACCCGTACATAATCGTAGGATAGCTCTGGATAGTTCATTACACCATAACTGCTCTGAAGATGTGTCACACCATAATCAATCCCGCATTGCTTTAACTCTTCAAGCAGCTGATCATATCGCTGAATTTGTGCAGCTGTTCGTTTTTCTGCTTTTTCATCCAGTGTATCTGAAGAACCAAGATGGGAAAAAATACCTTCCCATTGCAGATTTTCCATTCTATACACAGACAACAGCTCTTCAAGGTTTGGGGTGAAGCCCAGACGATTCATTCCTGTGTTTACTTCCAAATGACAACGAACCTTTATCTCTGTTTGATTTAACTGGTGTGCATACTCCAGATCAAAAACAGACTGAATCAAATCATAATAGGCAACTTGTCGAAGCAGCACAGGGTCTGTGTAGCCCAAAATTAAGATATCACCTTGAATTCCGTTTTTCCGCAGCTCAATGCCTTCTCCCAAAGTTGCAACAGCAAAGAAATTTACCTCCTGTTTTTCCAAATAGAGACCGCAGGATACAGCTCCATGACCATACGCATCTGCCTTCAAAACAGCCATTATTTTTGTACCTTTGGCGAGTCGTTGTTCGACAGATCGCAAATTTCTGCCCAGCGCGGTCAGGTTTATCACTTTGCCGGCACGATGAATTTTTCCCGGTTTTTGTTGTCTTAAACGAGTCAATATGGAAAACGTAAACGTACAAAGTCCCATCGTCAGAAGCAGAATTAATAGAAACTGAATCAGACTGTTCTGAAACATTGGGATAATTTTCCCCGCAAAATAAAGAATAATAATACTAATTGGATGCAGAATATACAGCCATAATGAATAGTCCAAAGCATGGACAAATGAATGTCTCGGCTTCCACCACAGCAAATACTGAAAAAGAAAATACATCGTCAGAGGCAGAAACAAGTACATACTGTCATGCTTCAGCTCGGTTCCCCTATGCAGCAGCAGTCCCTCAATGAACAATAGCAACAGCCCAATAATCATTTTCAAACTGGAGAATGTACGCTTTTCCCCTTTCTTCAGATAAATACCTGCCCCCAATACCAGAAACAACGGAGAAAAAAACAGACCATTTCGGGTATAATCAAAAAGCTGAAAGAGAAAATCGTAGAATTTTTTTAAAAGCGCCGTATTCTGTATCAGAAAATAGTAACTGTCCCCGCCAAGTCCAATTAGATAAAGGCTGAATACAAGGATCAGTACTTTTGAGTAAGGAAGGTGCTTTAACAGTAGGCGACAAATCAGCATGCCGACGATAACTGCCGGAAAATACCATAAATGATAAAATGGACTGTCAAACAGCAGCAGCTTTGCCATATCAGAAACAGAGATTGACAGACGTAAGGTCCCATTATAAAACGACAGCGGCAGATAGAGCAGACAGGCGAATAAATAAAGCTTCAGGAGCTGACGCAATGTCTTTTTAATTTTCCAGGCTTTAGCATAATCGGGTGTTTCAGCATAGGGACCCAATACATAATAGCCGGTGATCATAAAGAAAAAAGGCACAGCAATTCGGAACAACGTCAGTGTAATAACATCATCTAAATAAGGCGCAAAAGAGCCGAATGGAAATGTATGGATAACAACAACCATAACTGCTGCAATCAATCGAAACTGGTCAATTCCGGAAGATCGGCTGGACATATTTATTGTCTTTGTATTTTTCTTAGTCATCTTTTTCTCTCCACTGCTTAAAAAAGTTATAATACTCCTCCAAAGTCCAGTCATGTTGCGCGATAAACCGGCTATAAGAACAGCCGACGTATCTAAAATGCCAAGGCTCATAAGCAATACCTGTTATCCGGCTTTTGCCTTCTGGATACCGAAGGATGAAGCCAAACTCGGACATTCTTTCTAAAAATCGAGTACTGATTTCTTTGCCGTTAAACGTCGGACATATCTCATCATTTTGACTATCAGACAAGCCTAAATCTACTGCTAATCCTGTCTGATGCTCACTGCATCCAGGTCTGGCTACATACAGCTCAGTATACGCCTTTCCACGAACACGCAGGGAATAGTTATACAGTTTTTCCTGTTCCGCAAAGCTTCGGTATGCACTAGTTACTATGATATCTTTTTCGCCGCCAATAAAGCGGATGAGCTTTTCCAGCTGCGCGGCTGCAGTTGTCTCCATCCATTTATTTCCTTGAGAAAAAGGAGCCTGCACCAGGTCAGCAGGAAGGAAATCCGGCTGCAGTTGGTTCTCACTATTTACCAAAATCGGAAAATCGATAGTTAGTTTATTTCTCATTTTCCTCCCTCCTCAGCCAGTTGAATCAGGCGTTCAACAATTTCTCTATAGGACAGCCCCATATTCATCAGCATACTTGGATAACGTGAATGTTCCGTAAATCCCGGTAATGTATTGATTTCATTTAACAAAATTTCACCGTTGTGTGTAAGAAAAAAATCAATACGTGCCAAGCCTCGACACCCCAATAGTCGATATAATCTTTCTGCCTGAAATTTAATTTCACCTTTTAACGTTTCGTTGATACGAGCAGGCATGTGAATCGTCGACGAAATCAACTGATACTTTTCTGTATAATCGAAGAAGCCGCTTGCCAGTTCAATCTCATCAACTTCACCAATAACCAGCTGTTCATTCCCAAGGATTCCACAGCCAACCTCAAAGCCATTCACTCCCTTTTCCAAAATAAAATGAGTATCAATTTCTTTTACTGAAGCAATCGCTTTGGAAAGCTCTTCCAGTTCATTCAGCTTACTGATCCCTTTCGATGAACCGCCTCTCAATGGCTTGATAAACAGGGGAAAGCCTTCTTTACGAATGAATTTCTTTATAGCATTCATATCCAGTTCTGCAAGCGAACATTGTATTGATGGCGCTGTTTTTATTCCAATACTGTTGGCAAAGCGATGTGTCAGCTTTTTATTCATACATACAGCAGAGGAAGCAACTCCGCAGCCAACATAAGGAACCTCCATCCATTCAAAGACTCCCTGAATTCGTCCATCCTCCACAAATTCACCATGCATCACAGGAAAAAGAACATCCACAGGCAGCGGTTCCTGATTTTCCAGTAAAGTAAATCCTTTCCAGCTTTCGCCAATTGCCGGAGTCAGCTGTCGGCAGTTTTCTTCCAGCCAGCAATCCGCCGAAATTGATTCATTATCGCCGATATACTGATACCACTCTCCGCTTTTTGTTATGCCGATTTTAATGACTTCATATCTTTCCTGATCCAATGCATCTAAAACTGCTGTTGCAGATTGCAGCGATACCTCGTATTCTGATGATTTCCCTCCAAATAATACTGCAATTGTTTTCATTGTTCTTCCTCCCTGTTCTTTAAAGCAACTCAAAATATATTCATCTCTCCCTCCAAATCCTTGATATGAAAAGGGTTATAACCTGTTATTGTTCTCCTCCTTTTTATGTTATCTTAGGCGGCGAAGCGAACACGTTACAATGAGCAGTATTGAGCTTCAATAGTTGTTCCAGCATATTTCTTTGCTGCACTTTTATTGCTGAAGTGCTCAACGATGGCAGCTCTTTGTCACGTGCTCTGATTATTTAATCAGGTCAGTTTTTCATAGATTCTTTTGAGTTGTCCTCTTTAATTAGGATATGTCTGAAAATTCAAGCGGTGAATAGTTTGATGATTTTTATCGAACTCATCGTCATAAATACTCGCTTATGATCCACATAAGCTGTGTTTTCTTCCTTGATTTCAACAAAAATCACTGAAAAATTCGAATGCCACTAACTTTTCAGACACGCCCTAGTAAACTTCTGATAGATAAATCGGCTTTCACGAATATTTAACTGATCGCTACCTGGACTTCCTTCTGCACCAAGTAAAATCATAATGTATTCTTTTCCGTTCACAACTGCAAGACTGGCCAGACATTGTCCAGCATCAAGTGTATAGCCTGTCTTTCCGCCAATAATCTCCCCCTGCTCCCAACCTAATGCTTCTCCAGTCATCAATAAGGTACTATTCAATTGAAGTCCTTCCGGTTGTAAAGCCGTTGATAGCGTACGATACGTCAAGGTGGTAAACAATCGATAAAATGTTGGATTTTCAAGTGCATACTCAACCAGCTTCACCAAGTCCGAAGCCGTTGAAAAATGACTTGTGCTGTCCACACCGGTTACATTTGAAAACTGTGTCTGGTTCATTCCCAACTCTTTCGCCTTTTGATTCATCCATTCAACAAAAGCCTGCTCTGTTCCTGCAGCATAGATTGCTCCGGCAAGGGCGGCTTCAGCCCCGGAAGGCAGCATAATTCCATAGAGAACAGCCTCCAGAGAAACAACTTCATTCTGCTGGAATCCGGCTGTTGCCAATTCCTCCTCCCAAATATACGGGAAAATATCTGATGGAATAATTACTTGCTGGTGTGTATCTGGAAAAGCCTCTATCAGACATATAGCTGTCATAATTTTAGTCAATGAAGCAATCGAGGTTTTCTGCTGACTGCTTCTATCATATAAAACTGCTCCTCCGCGTTCTTTTAAAAGAATCTGCTTCGCAGTAATTCCTTCGATTCCTTCTTTGTTTTGTGAATAGACTTCTTTTATATGAGACTGAAGAAATGGTAAATGATTTATAGTAAGAACGTCGGCTTTCACTAATAACCCGATAACGCTTAAAAGAAAAATCCAGAAACCCAGCTTTCTACTTCTTTTTTTGTACATAAAAAACTCTCTCCTTTATGGTTCCATTAAACCAATAAAAGAGAGAGCAGATTTTAATTTATACTTAGGTTCATCTTAAGCTTTCTTAAGACTTGGGTAAAATGACTTCAAATGTTGTAATGCTGTTCTCACTGCCAGCTGATATTTTCCCGCCATGCGCTGCTACAATTTCTTTCGCAATTGCCAGCCCCAGCCCGGCGCCGCCTGTTTTTGCAGAGCGGGCATGATCCAGCCGGTAAAATTTATCAAAAATCATTTCCAGCTGTCGTTTTGGAATTGTCGGTCCTTCATTTTTGATTAGCAGCTTAATTGTAAATTCCGCTTCACGCAATTCCATTTGAATCACTGAATCCGGATTTCCATAGGTCAATGCATTCTTCAACAAATTATTAAATACACGTGCCAGCTGTTCACTATCAGCTTCTATTGATAAGCTTTCAGGTCCTTCAAAGCTGATTTCCTGATTCTTGTCGCTCAGCAAGGGATAAAACTCTTCGATCATCTGCTGACTGAGCAGTACCAAATCCATCCTCGTTTTATACAAATGGATTTCCTGCAGACTGAACCTTGTAATATCAAAAAATTCGTTTATCAGCTCTTCCAGGCGGCCGGCTTTATCCAAAGTAATCTGCTGATACTTTGCTCGTTGAGCAGTTGTTAATTCAGGAGAATCAATCAGTAAATTCAAATACCCAATGACTGAAGCCAGCGGTGTCTTTAAATCATGAGCCAAATAGGTAATCATATCCTTCGTTCGCTGTGTTTCACGTTTCAGCAGTTCTTCATTTTTCATGTTCTCTGCCTTAATTTTCAACAATTCATTGTCCAATGACAGATCACCGGTTGTAGATACATTCTCTGTTTTTAAAAACTTAGGAATCTTTTCTGACAGTTTTTTTACTTCCATAGTCACTGCCCGTCTGGAAATTAAATAGCTGAGTACGGCAACAAGAATGACCAGGAAAATAAATGCCGCTGTTAAAAGCAGCTTAAGCGCACTCAGGTTTACCATCGTCTCATTATAGATCATGCCGTCCTGCTGATAACTGCGATTGTAGACAAGATATTCATAAAAAAGAGTTCTAAAGATCTGGCTGAAGCTGCTTTGAATAAAGAGAAAAAACAGCATCAGAATAGCCAGACTGATCAGACTGATTCTAAACAGTAATTTACGATTTTCTATTTTACTCAATTTTATACCCCACTCCCCAGACTGTTTTTATATATTTCGGTTTCTCTACAGAATCCTTCATCTTTTCTCTGAGATGGCGAATATGCACCATAATCGTATTGTTTGAGCTAGTATAATACTTTTCACCCCAAATTGTTTGAAATATTCCCTCCGAGCTGACTGCCTGCCCTTTATTTTCACAAAGCAGCTTTAAAATGGAAAATTCCAGCGGCGTCAAATAGATTTCTTCATCATCTAAAAGGACTTTCCGTCTATCCAAATCAATAAACAACCCACGAATACTCATTACAGAGTCTGTGCCGCCATTATAGGTCGTCACCCTCCGCAACTGTGCTTTCACACGGGCAATCAGCTCCAGCGGCTTGAATGGCTTCGTCATATAATCATCCGCACCGATTGTCAGCCCCGTAATTTTATCTATTTCTTCTCCCTTTGCTGTCAGCATAATAATCGGATAAGTCTGTGTTTCTCTTATTTTCCGACAGATTTCAAACCCATCCAGATCAGGAAGCATGACATCTAAAATCGCCAAATGAATGTTCTGTTTATCCAGCTCTTCCAAGGCTTGTGTACCTGTGGCACAGCTGATGACTGTGTAATTTTCATTTTTTAAATAGTAGCTGACCAAGTCAGCAATTTCCTTCTCATCTTCAACCAATAAAATCGTTGTCATTCTTTCCACACCTTTCCCATCTTCAGTGTAGCAAAATACTGTCGGCAACTAAAGATGGAAATACTTAAGATTTCTTCAGAATTATATTGATTTGAAAGATGGTAAAAATTCAGATTCCTTTAAAAAAAAATCATTGATTTTTTTCTTAAAATAGAAATTATGCCTATGTCCAAAAAAACAATTATTTGATTTAAGCTTCATTTAAAAATAAGAACTGCAATCACAGATGTTAAAAATTACATTTAAGATCAGTTCAATACCCTTTTAGGAAAATATAAAAATTTAAAGTCAGTTGAATCAACTTCTCAGTGCTTGGTAAGTTTCTAGAAATCACATAAAAAAGAAACTGATTGACAATTTATAACTGAGACAACCAGAGATAAACTCAAATACCTCTATCCAAAATTTTAATTTTGTCAAAACACTCGCATTATGTTCAGAGAATATTCTTCTATAAAACGCAGCTGTGAGAATTGTCATGGTCAAGAATTCGGGTAGCTAAGTTTATAGTCTCTTATTACGTTGCCTTGAATTGTCAGTCTATTTAGTGTGACGATTAAATGAATGACAATTCCTCGCAGAGGTGGTCTTAGTATTAGCTAGCTCTTAGTAATGAGTGAATTTTTGCAAATTCAATTTATTGTCGCCACACCTATCATTCCACTACAACTTTTTATATAAGTGGAACTGACAAAATCAGCTATACCTATCCTTATCATACACCTGCTACTTCCCGATTTACCTTTGACACTGCAGAAATTATTGACCATCCGATCCTTTCTTTTTTCACTAACTCAAAGATAAATCCTATCCTTTCTTGATAAGAGAGCTTTCTTTTACCAGACTGCTCTTGTTTAACAGCAATATAGTGAATTGACGTGCGGATATAACACTGGTTTGCGTATAAACGATAATGATTTATCTAGTTTACTCTGTATGATTCAATAATTTTTTATACGTAGAATCAAGAATCAACGCTCCGACTGGTGCACAGAATAAGATTGAGATTACTGCTATCGCTAAAATAATGCCCCCATTTGGCAAGCCCATGGCTAAAGGAATACCACCAATTGCTGCCTGAACAGTCGCCTTTGGAATACCTGCAAAAATACAGAACAAACGCTCTTTCCAATTAAGTCCAGTGTCGATTAAACTTAATAAAATCCCTACAGCTCGGAATAATAAGACCAATACCAACAGAAGAAGTGTTTTAGCACTTTCTGCTGAGACATAAGTAATATTTACACTTGCCCCAACGAGAACAAATAATAAGACTTCAGCTGCCACCCAAACTTTGGAAAATTTTATCGAAATTCGGTTTGCCACATTAGGTAATTTCGCTAATAGCACAATACCAATCACCATAACTGTTAATAAGCCAGAAAATGGAATCACTAACACCTCTTCAACAGTGACTAATAAAAATGCCACACTTAATAAAATAATAACTTTTATTGAATCACGTAAATGAAAGTTTTTAAACCCCAACACTAAGCACCAGCCGACGATAATCCCAACCAACACGCCAGTTGCAATTGAAATCGGAATCTCTGAAAATTTAAAAGCAGAAACTACCTCACCATTGGTTAAGCCAAGTAACGATGTAAAGACAACAATGTTAAACATATCATCGACTGAATCACTAGCTAATACCAACTGTGGAATCTTTTTATCCGTACCATAGCCTGTTTCAATTAGTTTTATCATTCGCGGAACAATCACAGCCGGCGATGCTGAGGCCACAACTGCTGCTAAAATACCTGCATCTAATAAAGGCAGATTAAAAAGCAATCTGGCAACTAACACTGTCCCACTCATTTCAAAAATTGCGGGAAAAAAACTCATTAATACTGCTGGACGACCAATCATTTTTAAATCTGAAATATCTAACGACAGCCCAGCTCGCATTAAAATTGTAATTAAAGCTACTTCTCTTAAATCTGCTGAAATCGACAAAATTGACTCATCTAACAGATTTAACACGTAAGGACCTAAAATGATACCTGTCAGTAGCATTCCAATTAAACTCGGCAATCTCATTCGCTGAAAAACTGCCCCTAACATCATACCAATCAAAAACATATACGCCAAACTTGCTAACATTTCTTCTTCCTCCATTTTCCATTCATTCTTAAAGTCTCCACAAAAAAACCGTTGAGCACTGCTTTGCAGTCATCAACGGAGTATCTACTATTCGAACTTCAAATAGAAAAAAGATAGACTGGTGGCTTCTGCAAAGCAGAAGTCATCAGCTTAAATAAGCGGTTTAGGTCGAAACCAAGGGAGAACCTCATTCCCTATTTTTTCATTATAGCGAACTCCTTTGGATTGTCAATATTTTGTAGTTTTGAATTTACCAAAAGAAGAAAAGTCTAAAGAAAGCAGATCGTTCTTCTGGCTTCTCGTCTTAAAATTTGCGGATAAAAATAGCCTCTGTATATTGACCACATTAAAAATAAGTTATAATTCTAAACCAAGAAATATGGAGGATATTCAGCAGTCTCCGTTTAAACATTCAATGATTGTCATCTGCATACCATTCTGCTAAATGGATGTTTACTACAGAAAATCCTTGTATTTATGGGTCCCACTTTGTATTTATTTGTTTTCAATCTCATCCTAATTTCAGCACTAAAAGAGTACAGAAAAGAATGATTCATTCCTGAGTAATCTTTTCTGCATTCCAATACTATTTATTTTTTTCAAGCCTATTTATTTTATCTATTCTTGTCTGATGCCTTTCTCCCGCAAATTCTGTATTAAGCCATACATCAACAATCATCAATGCAAGTCCTTCACCAATGACACGCTGTCCCAGACAAAGAACATTTGTATCGTTATGCTCCCGTGTTGCTTTTGCTGAAAAACAGTCGCTGACCAGAGCTGCCCGAATCCCCCTAATTTTATTTGCCGCAATACTCATACCGATACCTGTACCGCAAATTAAAATTCCTTTAGCATCTTCTTTATCCAAAACTCGAGAACAGACTTTTTCTGCATAGTCCGGATAATCAACACTTTCATGCTGATCAACACCAAGATCCTCAACAATTACTCCTTCTTGCTTCAAATATGATTTAACTGCATTTTTATATTCCACACCGCCGTGGTCGCACGCCAGATATACTTTCATCATTTTACCTTCTCTTCTCTTATTAGTAAACGTTCGTCAATATTCCTAAAGCAGCCAGAATTCCTCCGCCGACAATCAAAATCAGAAGAACGGTTGTCGGCTTCATTTTTTTCTTAAGCAAAATATAGGTCAGCATTGTTGCCCCCAGAGGAAGCAGCCCCAACAGCAACGTATCCAATACATCCGTCTGCATTGACAGAACCTTGTCCCCACTTAATTTGATAGAAGTATCCGTTCCAACTTTTACAAAAGAAGCAGCCAGTGAACCAATAACAATTGCTCCTAAAGTCTGAGCAAAGGTCATCACATATGGCAGCAATGAGCCGGAAAGCATTTTTTGAATCCCGTCTTTTCCTGTTTCGTATCCTTTCATCCATAGAAAATAGGCAATACTTGTCATGATGCCCAAATGGAGAACGAAAAACGCAACAGGTCCTAATAAGATATTTCCTTCTGCACCAAACGCTAATGTAAATGAAAGCAGAATTGGAATCAATGTTCCCTGCCAAAGCGTATCTCCAATACCGGCAAGTGGTCCCATCAGCCCAGTTTTCAGCCCATTAATCGTTGCATCGCCAATTTCTGCTCCATTCGCTTTTTGTTCCTCCATCGCTATTGTCATAGACAAGATCGGTCCGCCAAATGACGGCTCAGTATTAAAAAACTGCATATGTCTTTCAAGCGCAGATTTCATTTCATCAGAATCCTTGCCATAAAGCTTTTTCAATACTGGAGATAAGGCATGAACCACTCCTGTTGCCTGTAGTCTTTCATAGTTGTAATTTGCATGAGAAAAGAAAGTCCAACGCCAAAACGCAGAAACGACTTCACGTTTGGTCAGTTTTTTCTCTGGTGTATATTGTTCTACTACATTTTCCTCCATTAGACAGTCCTCCCGTTCCCATTTTTCTTAAGATAAAGTTCAGTAAATACATAGGCAATCACTGCAGCAAATACCGAAATCGGCAGTGTTGGCAGTCCTGAATAAATTGAAAACATGAAGCCCAGCAGGAAGAAAATCAATGTACCTTTTCCATTCATCGAACGAAGGTTCATCGCAATCCCCAAAGCGGGAAGAATTCCTCCGATTGTAGAAAGAACTTCCAACGGTTTTCCTCCCAGCTGATCCACCACACCTGCAACTGCATCTGCACCTAAATAAGAAGCCAACGCAACCGGAATCACTGTGATTACCAGTAAGAATAATTGGGGCGGAACAATATGAAGCATGTTAATCCGGTCAATGTTTCCTTCTTCCGCCGCTTTATCTGCCAAATGGACAAAGGTAATATCGACAGTCATGTGAGCCACCCAGACTAAAGTACCCAATAAACCAAGAGGTACTGCCAGTGTCACAGCTACTGAAGGTTCAACATTGGCAGCCATAGCCAGTGCTGTGCCCAGTGTACCTGCTAATGCCGGGTCCATCGCCACGGTTCCTCCGGCTGAAATAAATGCTAAATACGGTAAATTAATTGCTGCTCCAATAATACAGCCCTGAACCGGATCACCCAGAATCAGTCCGACAATTGTTCCATTTACAAGTGGTCTCATCCAGCCGTGCGTTCCAACCAATGTAATCCAAGGTGTGCCGTTAACGCCCAAGTAATACACAAGACCAATCAAAATTGCCTGTACAATATTAATTTGCATAACACTTTTCCTCCTATCTCCTTGCTAATTATAAAAGCCCTTTTACTGATACAGCTTTTTCGTCTGGAATGATGTGAATACTCATTTCCACGCCATGATCAACAATCTTTCTGAATGTTTCTCTTTCATTATCTGAGGCAGAAATATTTTTATAAAACTTGCTCCTGTTTTTATTTACACCCATTCCGCCGATAATGATCTTCTCCAAAGCAACACCTTTTTCAATCAGCTGAAGATACGCTTCCGGTCCTTTTGTCAAAATGATAATTTTGTCATTTGCCGGAGCATTTTTTAACAGCTCTGCTCCATCTTCAATGTCTGCAATTGATAAATCAATACCTCCAGGTACAGCCATAGAAATGATTGATTTAGTAAACTCGTCTGCTGCAGTCGGTTCATCAACAATAACGATATGGTTTCCTCCTGTATACTGCAGCCATGCTGTCATTACCTGTCCATGTATTAACCGATCATCAATTCTTGCTAACACGATTTTTGCCATTCTTATCTTCCTCTCTACTTTTTCGCCTGTACTGACGTCAGTTCTTCAAAAAACTCTTTGATACCCTCTTTACCTGCCTGCATCACATTTTTATACATATTATCCAATACTATCCCCAGCATCCGCTGGTTAAATGCTTCAATGACCATTGGAAGATTGACTCCCGAAATTAGGCGATAATTATGTCCCTCCAATTTTTTGAAGCTCATTGCCGTTTGATTGTATGGACTGGCTGAGAAAAGATCAGCCATCACCAGAACACCATTTCCTTTATCTAATTTTTTTATCTGTTCCTGAATTTGATCAGCAAATAAATTAATATCATCTCCGTGGCACAAGCTTAAGGTATGATAATTCTGCTGCTTTCCCATAATCAGTTCCAGACTGTCCATGATGCCATCTGCCATTTTTCCGTGCGTTACAATCAATATTCCTGTCATGCCCCATCACTTCCTTTCACCTTCTTTATAAGCAACAGGCATGCCAACTTTTCTGTGCCAGCTTATTACTCTTGCTTCTTTTCGTGATTAGTCTGCTTTTGAAAAAAGAAGCCCTGATACTGCTATATTTCCGTCTGCTATATTTTCTTCCTCAGTACTAGTATTACAAGAAAAAATAACTCTTTTATCCTTGAAAAAAGCTGAAATAGCACACTTTTTAAACTTCCAGCACAAAAAACACCTAAAAAGAAGCACTCACTTCTGCTCGTTCATACTAAATATATCTTTTTCAGCACACTTCGCCAAAAGAACACATTTTCGGCACACTCGCAAAACTATAAAAAACGTCTGAGCACTTTGCTCAGACGCCTTTCCACTTACCCTTTCATATTACATTCGAAGTCTTTATTCAGCAAATCATTCTGTTTAAGTCTGTTCAATCTTTAAGCCTTTCGACTGAAGCAGCGCAATACTTTCAGAATCAGCCTCTGTATCTGTAATCAAAAGATCCATTTCTTCAATCGGCCAAAATGCATGCAGCGCTTTTCTTCCCAGCTTTGTATGATCCGCTACAACAATAACATTTTGAGCGGATACAAGCATCTCTTTCTTTGCCGGAATCAAATATTCATCAAAATGATTCAGCCCTGTTGTCAGATCAAATGCTGGGGTCGCAATAAATGCCTTATTGACAAATAAATTTTTAAGTGCAGCATCTGTCAACATCCCATTCAGCATATAGCTGTTATGGTGAACAACGCCGCCCGTTACAATGGTTTTTACTTCCCGGTTATTTCTTAAAACTGTCGCTATATTAATATCATTTGTGATCACAGTTAAATTTTTCTGATTTGTCAAATGTCTGGCAATCTGTAATGTCGTTGTACCTGAATCTAGAATGATACTGTCGTAATCCTTGATTAAGCTTGCTGCATAACGCCCAATTCGTTCCTTTTCATCAATATTCTCTGTCTGCCGCTCATCAAAAGGAGATTCATCTTTTTTTACATCTGACGGAATCACACCTCCATGAATACGGGCAACCAGTCCCTTTTCCTCCAAATCATCCAAATCTCTTCGAATGGTTGTTTCGTGAACAGAAAACGCATCTGCCAGATCATTGACTGAAACGAACTGCTTCTCTTTGATTAATTCAAGTATCTTGTATCTTCTTTCATCTGTTAACACATTACCGACCCCTGTCTATTCCCATTTGAAGTTGATAACTGTTTTTTTCCATCCATGATTTGCAGCAACTCGATCCATCACCTCTTTGAACTCAGCTCCATTGGATACATCATCCATTTTGACAGGAAGAATCCTTTTTAGCGCCTCCTGATAGGACAGATTCTTCATTCCTTCAATCACTGCCTGAAAATCTGCTGTAGATGAGCGGCTGCTGCCATGCAATGTAAGCCCCTTTTCCAGAATGTCTCTGGTGTTAATTGGAACCCGGGCTTCGGTCACTCCCATCAGAATAACATCCGCACAGGAATCAGCAATATCAATCGCCTGATTTAGTGCATTCTCACTGAAGGCGCCGCCTGTACATTCCAGCAATATATCAAAACACATCTCGCTGTTTTCAAAATCATAGGTTGTCACGTTTTCTGTCTGCGCAAAGTCAAATTCTGCGAGTTTCTGCTCGTCTGCACCAAAAACAACAAAACGTTCTTTCTCAACTTCATACATATATCTTATCATAGAAGCGGTGAAATAGCCTACAGGACCGTCGCCAAACAATGCAATTTTCTTTGTTTTATCGAGTAGTTTTGAGCGTATGTGGCTAATAGCATGAAAGGAAACAGTTGACAGCTCTGCGAGAACCGCAACTTCGTCTGGAATTTCATCAGGTATTTTCACAAGACATTCTGCCGGATGAACCAGCATACTTTGCGCAATACCATCATAGCCGCTTCCCAAAAATGAATTCCCTTTTGTATAGTTAACCGGCACTTCTGACTTTTGTTCAATTTCCGGATGAAGAACAGCACCGGGAATGTTAGGTACAATCACGACTCGGTCACCTGCTGAAAATTCTGGCGCATTCGATTCTTCAACAACTGCAATTCCTTCATGCAGCAAAGCCATCGGTAATTTTTTTGCCAGCGCTTCAGGTCGACGTTTTCCAGAAAAATATCTCAGATCTGCATGACATATACTGGCGAGTTTAGGTTTTACAGCAGCCCATCCCTTTGGAATGTTCCATTCCGTACTGACCTCTTCAATAACACCCGGCTGGATCAATCGATACATAACAGATTCTACAGTGCTTTTCATAATGCTTCCCTCCAAATTTTATCGCTCGAAACAACTCGTTTCTAGCTCGATTACGAGTTTATCACCTTTCCCAAAGCTTGTAAACCCTCGTTTAAACTCTGTGCAGAAAAAAACCTCAAAAAAAGAGCAAAAACAAGCAGTCGCTCATTTGTTTTTGCTCTTTTAAATTCAGTTAATAAATTTTTTCAGAAGTAATTCATTTTTCTTTTTACCCGCCTGATCATCATTGATATTTGAAAAATAGAAAATTTCTGCTACATAGGCAATTTCATCCTTGCCTATCTGAATACCAAAAGAAGCCTCAATAACCTGAAATTCTTTCTCAATAACTTCATAGATGGATTCAAATTCACTAATTTTTTCATCAAAATTATAATACCTCAGTGTATTCTTTTGAATAGCCCGTTCCAGCATTGTTACTGTATGAAATATATATTTGATATACAACGAATCTGTATGTTGAATCTTAGCTTGTTCAAGAATTTTTTGATACGCATCCTCCAACAGTTTACTGACTTTATCAACATTGATGAATGTCGTTGTTTCTTCAATCAGATGAAAAATTTTCTCTTTTATTTTTGGTTTTTGAGTATCAACCTCCGGCAGTCCATGTCGACTTGACGCAACATAGCTGTATTCTTTTCCATTATCCTGCAGAACATTGAGAATTTCATCAATATCATACGAATTACTTAAAGCTAAGCGGGTAGCTTCAAGGACATAAGGAGTACTTACACAGCTCAGTGTTCTGGTCAAACTCCCTGTTTCCTCTGTGATTATTTCACCAAAAGTTGTCAGCGACCCCATATCGACCAGCAGCAGAACTCCTTTACCTTCATCAATTTGACGAACCATCTCAATACTTTGCTCCAAAACCTCACTGACACTTGCTTCCAGCGGCATACAAATAGCATGACAATGCTTGACCTGCAGCAGTTTATTTGCAACAGCAGCCATGTCTTTCGCTGCATAATTTCCATGAGCAATAACCAAGATCCCTACGCGTTTTCCCTCATTTTTCAGATCAAGTGAGTTGAGAAAAAGCGCAATCATACTTATTTCATATGCCGGCACAGAAATATGATAATGCTGACTGATCTGATGAATAATTTTTTCTGCCATAATTTGATAGGACAGTGCCTTACTTTGCTTCACTTCACTGCGCGAGTGACTGTTATAGCTCCCGCCCTGAATTTTGCTGATAACATTTTTCAGGTGCATCATCAAACCGATCATCGCCTGATTATTCAAATATATCTTCTGCTGAGACAGCGTTTCTTCAATCACCCTGAACAGAAAATGGTATTCCTCTTCCGGAATAATTTTATAAATTGGTTTTTCCTGTTCATTTTCTCTCTGGTAAATTCTTCCATTTTCTGCATTGCCAAAGTATTTCATCGTTTCTGTATCAACATACCTGCGTATTTCTTCAGCAGCAATTCCTTTTTCAAAATACTTCTTGGAATTTTTCTCCAATTCTTTATAAAATGCAGATTCCTGTTGAAAATTAGTAACCAATTCTTCAATTGAGCTGGGTGCATCATCAGGATAAAAATCAAATGCTTCTTTTCCATTCCAGTCGAAATAATGCTTTCTCTGTTCTTCCAGAATCAGAAAGAAATTAAAATGATGCTTTGGCAAATTCCCCACTTCAATGTTTAAACACTCTGTTCCGCTTACCAGACTCTCAGAAAAAGCACTTGCTGTTGTCAACTTAATATCATTAATCAGCTGACCAAGATTATTAACACAGTCATAAAACAATAAAAAATTTATCACATCTGTTGAGACAGTAATCTGCCGATTAATCGCTTTGGCTTCACTTTTAAAATACAGATAAATCAGTTCCAGTCTTTCTTCCATTGAGCGCTCTTTCAGTGATGGAATTTTGATAACGTTGGGAATTCTCCGCAAAAAAGTCTTTAAAATGGCTTCATCTGGATCTTCTGTTGTAGCTGCAATAATCAGTACATCGGCTTTCTGATGTGTGGCAGACTCGCCCAGTCTGCGGTATTCTCCCCGATCCATTAATGAAAACAGCATTTCCTGCCCTTCAGGCGGCAAACGATGAATTTCATCAAGAAACAGAATACCGCCGTTTGCTTGAGAAACAAGGCCCCGCTTTTCTTCCTCTGCTCCGGTAAAAGCTCCTTTGACATGACCGAACAGATGGGATAACAGCAGCTGAGGATTACCAGAATAGTCTGCGCAATTGAATAAAATATAAGGCGCATCCTCTGTAAATTTCTCATTTGCTACCGCAAAACGATACATTGCATTAGCAAAGGTTGTTTTTCCTACACCCGTCTCACCAATCAGCAGAGTATTCAAGCCAGACGGCGGGTAAAGTATTCCGGCAATAGCTTGTTTTACCTGTGTTTGCATGCTTTTGTCTGAGCCAATCAAATCTAAAAACGCATTCTCTTTTTCATTATCAGCAAGCTTTTCCAATTCCTTGCCGTTCCGTACCGATTCAATGAATTCAGGCAATGATGAAAATGTATTTCCAGCTAGCTGTTCACTGCTGTAGCTTTTTAATCCAGGTAATTTACGACTTAGAAAAAGAACCGGTCTTCCGCCAATTCTAATGGCTCTATTTTCAAGAACCAGCTGTTTCAGCTCTCTGCTGACATTATTTCTTGAGTAGCCAGTTTTCTCTGATAGATCCGAAGCAGTAAAGCCTACCTCCAAGCTGTCAATTTGTTCATCATTAATCAGTACACAGCATTCCTCCAACGCTCCCAAAATATGATCAATTCTTTTCTCCATCAAAACAACTCCTTTCAACGGAACGGTAAACGCTTACAATTTGTGATAAAATCAGATATTTTCACATCCGCTCTTATCTCTATGAGACCATAATTCATTTAGTAATTCAATAAAAGAACAAACTTTTTTTCGAATCGTTCACTTGTTATAAAATAGTTTCTAATTAGTCAATAATTATGGTTTTTCAAAGGTTTTCCCCTCAAAAAAAATATCATAGTGTTATTTTATGAGTTTATTAAATAAACCCTCCCCTTTTTCAGACCCATACAATTAAGCTGAAAAAGAGAGAGTATAACATTAAAATAAAGAAATTCAAGTTTTATTTTTTCACAAAGATCGATATTTATTCACAACATTTTCCACTGTAAAGCCAAATGACTCCATAAGCAGCTCTGCTGGGGCACTAGCTCCATAACGGTCGATGGACAGCACCTCGCCTTCTCTGCCAATGTATTCTCTCCAGCCAAATTTGCTGCCCATTTCAACAGCCAAACGTTTGGTGATTTTTTCAGGAAGAACAGACTCTTTATATTCTTTACTTTGCTTTTCAAACCGGTTCCAGCTGGGCATTGAAACTACCCGGACAAAGATCCCTTCTTCTTCCAGTTTTTTCTGTGCTTCAATTACCAGATGAACCTCCGAGCCTGTCGCAAGCAGCAACCCGTCTATTCTGTCATTTCCTGCTTCAGAAACAATATAGGCTCCCTTGGACACCCCTGCATCAATGACTTTCTGATCAGAAGAAAGTGTTGGTAAATCCTGACGGGTTAATGCCAAAATCGTTGGTTCTTCTCTGTTGGAAAGACAAGCTTTCCATGCTGCAATCACTTCTTTTCCTTCAGCTGGTCGAATCAGATCTACATCCGGCATTGCACGTAATGCTGCCAAGTGCTCAATCGGTTCGTGCGTTGGTCCATCTTCTCCGACCGCAATACTGTCATGGGTAAAGATATATGTCACAGGCAACTTCATCAAAGCTGACATCCTAATTGCCGGACGAAGATAATCGGAAAAGACAAAAAATGTGGAGCAAAATGCCTGCAATCCGCCATGTAGCTGCATCCCATTGGAAATTGCTGCCATTCCAAATTCCCGAACACCAAACCAGATATTGCGGTTTCGGTAATTAAACGAGCTGAAGTCCCCTGTATTAGCCAGATAGGTCTTATTTGAGCTGGATAAATCAGCAGAACCGCCAATCATCGATGGAATCTGCACTGCAAGCTGATTCAGCACTTTCCCGGAGGAGACTCGAGTCGCCAGCGTTTGTCCTGCTTCATAGTCCGGATAGGAGAGCTGTGACAGATCATGAGAAAAGTTGATTGCCTGCTCAAATTCTTTCGCTTCTTTTGGATATTTTTCCTGATATTCTTCAAGTTTCCGATTCCATTCTTCAACAAGTTTTTTCCCAGTTGCAATCTGAGCGCGTGTATGTTCAAGAATATCTTCTGGAATAACAAATGGCTCTTCTGACCAGCCGTAGTTTTCTTTTGTTTTAGCAGCTTCTTCTGCCCCCAAAGGTGCGCCATGGGAACTGGAAGCTCCGGCTTTATTTGGTGAGCCGAATCCGATTGTTGTTCTGATTTCAATTAGAGTCGGCTGTTCAAGATTCGCTTTGGCTTCTTTAATCTTCTCATCAATGGACTCAATGTCATTACCGTTCTCAACTCTTAGGACCTGCCAGCCATAGGATTCATACCTTTTTTGAACATCCTCAGAAAAGGATTGGCTCAATTTACCGTCCAAAGAAATATCGTTGCTGTCATAAAGAACAATCAGCTTTCCAAGTTTCAAATGACCTGCCAGAGAAGAAGCTTCGCTGGTAACTCCTTCCATTAAATCCCCATCACCGCATAACGCATAGGTATAATGGTCAATGAGATTCAGCTCTTTCTTGTTATAAGTTTCTGATAGATGCGCCTCAGCAATAGCCATCCCCACAGACATGGCAATTCCCTGTCCCAAAGGTCCGCTTGTAGCATCAATTCCGGCTGTATGCAGATATTCAGGATGTCCAGGTGTTTTACTGCCCAGCTGTCTAAACTGTTTCAGCTCCTCAACAGTCATCTCTTCATAACCAAACAAGTACATTAACGAATAAAGCAGCGCAGAACCATGTCCAGCAGCTAAAATGAATCGATCCCGATTAATCCAATTTGGAACAGTGGGAGCATACTTCATTTGCTTTGCCCATAAAGTATAAGCCATTGGTGCTGCGCCCATCGGCATTCCCGGATGTCCCGAGTTTGCTTTCTCCACAATATCAATTGCCAAACTCCTAATCCCTGCAACAGCTCTGTTCTCTATTTCTTTTATCATTCTTACAGCCTCTTTCTGCTCTTAAGAGCTTGAATTCGTAAAAAACAACTCGTTATTGCTCATTTACGAGTTTAGCATGTTTCAATTCTGTTGTAAAGGCAATATGAATTAAAGAAAAAGAGTATAAGACCACCTTCAAACGGCTTTGTCTTATACTCAATCTAATGAACTGGAAAAAAATTTTCCTTTTCTTCTTTTTTAAAGTACTGATATCCTGATTTTTAAGAAATTATGCCTTGCCTGTTCGTCTCTGAACCAATTTAACAATCTCAACAATCGGAATAATTGACACAGATGCCAATACCACAATCATCCACTGATAGGGATCAAGCGTAGTTACTCTGAACAGGTCATTAAAGCCCGGAACCACGATCGTTGCGGTTAGCAGCAGCGCAGAAATTAACAACGCCCAGTTAAAGGTCTTGTTCTTGAACAAACCAACTGTAAAAATAGACTCATGGATTGATTTCACATTAAATGCATGAAGCAGTTGAATCAGCCCTAATGTAGCAAATGCCATTGTTAATGCATCGCCATGCTGCAGGTCATATAGTGCCTGTGCAGATAAATTCGGCATATTTATTGCAGTGTGAGCAGGATTCGTGATGGCCAGATGATACACAAACAGAATCAGTCCGCCTTGGAGTACTCCCTGATAAATCACACTGCTCAGTACACCGCCTGAAAAGAAATTGGAATTCTTTCCTCTTGGCACCTGCTTCATAACATCACTTTCTGCCGGCTCAACACCTAATGCAATTGCAGGGAAAGTATCTGTTACCAGATTAATCCATAATAAGTGAACAGGCAGTAATGTATCCCAATTCAACATGGTGGCAATGAACAGCGTCAATACCTCTGCAAGGTTCGCGGATAACAAGTATTGAATCGTTTTTTGAATATTGGAGAAGACTTTACGTCCCTCTTCCACCGCAACGATAATCGTTGAGAAGTTATCATCTGCCAGCACCATATCAGATGCTCCTTTGGAAACCTCCGTACCTGTAATGCCCATTCCAATACCGATATCTGCAGCTTTTAACGCAGGTGCATCATTAACCCCATCACCAGTCATGGCGACTACTTTCCCTTCATTTTGCCATGCTTTGACAATACGAACCTTGTGTTCAGGTGAAACACGAGCATAGACAGAATACTTACCGACAGTACTTGCAAACACCTCATCAGAAAGATTATTCAGCTCCGCTCCGGTAATTACCGCAGCGTCATCCCCTTCTTTAATAATACCAAGTCTTGCAGCAATTGCTTCAGCTGTTTCACGGTGATCTCCTGTAATCATAATAGGACGAATACCTGCTTCTTTGGCAACCTTCACTGCCGCTGCAGCTTCTTTCCGTTCCGGATCAATCATTCCAACCAAACCAGCAAAAATCAAGTCTTTTTCCACTGATTCAGAAGTCATTTCAGATGGTACTGTATCAGCATAATTATAAGCCATTCCCAGAACGCGAAGTGCCTGCTTCGCCATTTTCGTATTGTTTAAAAGTATTTCCTTACGGTCATTCTCACTAATAACCGCTGTTTGACCATTTATTTCGATCTGACTGCAGCGTTTCAGCAGTTCATCCGGTGCGCCTTTCACAGCAATCAAGTATTTGCCGTTTTCAAGTTGATGAACCGTCGTCATCAATTTCCGATCGGAATCAAATGGAATTTCAGCCACACGTGGTTCAGCCATTACTTTCTCCGTAACATTAAAGCTGTGATCCAGTCCAAACTGTACCAGTGCAGTCTCCGTTGGATCTCCAATGAGTGTACCGTCTTGAGAAATTTTTGTATCATTAGCAAAGGTCATAATCTTTAATGCCATATTATCGGACGAAACAGCCTGTGAAGCGGGTGCCAAATAATTATTCGCATACAGCACTTCAACAGTCATTTGATTTAATGTCAATGTCCCGGTTTTATCCGAACAAATAATGTCTGTACTGCCCAAAGTTTCCACCGCAGGCAGTTTGCGGACAATCGCATTTTTCTTTGCCATTTTCTGTGTGCCTAGCGCCAGAATGATCGTTACAATAGCTGGCAGCCCCTCCGGTATGGCAGCTACTGCCAGCGAAATAGACGTCAGCAGCATGTCCACCCAATCTCTGCCGTTTGCTAATCCGACAGCAAACATAATCACTGCAATAATCAGAATTGCAACAGTCAGAACTTTTCCCAGCTGGTTTAAGTTCTGCTTGAGCGGTGTTTCCTGTTCCTTTTCACCAGCAAGCATCCCGGCAATCTTCCCAACTTCCGTATTCATTCCTGTACCGACAACAACTCCTACACCACGACCATAAGTTACGTTACTGTTGGAATAAGCCATGTTCAAACGATCACCTATTCCAATTTCCTGTGCCGACTGCTCCAATGTGCCGGCTTTTTTCTCAACAGGTACGGATTCCCCGGTTAACGCAGCCTCTTCAATTTTCAGACTTGCTGCTTCCAGTAATCGAAGATCCGCCGGAACCACATCTCCAGCATCAAGCAATACAATATCGCCTGGAACCAGTTCATCACTTTTAACGGAAAGAGCATGCCCATCACGACGAACATTGGCATTTGGCGAAGACATTTCTTTTAGCGCTTCGATCGCTTCTTCCGCCTTAGCTTCCTGAACAACACCAAAAACAGCATTCAGAACCACCACTAGTAAAATAATTACCGAGTCAACAATCTCATGAGAAAATAAAGCCGAGATTACCGCTGCAGCAAGTAATACGATAATCATAAAATCTTTGAATTGTTCCAAAAATTTAACAAAAATTGATTTCTTCTTGCCTTCCTCTAATGCATTTTTTCCGTATTCAGTTAGTCTCTTTCTCGCCTCTTCTTCGGAAAGACCATCAACACTGGTGGTCATTTTCTCCAGCACTATTTCCTCCGATTGCGTATAAAATGCTTCTGATAATTGTACTCTTCTCTGTTCTGACATTTTCTTCCTCCTTGAACATTGCAGCTGCTTTCCAGTCTATTTTACCTAATTTTTTACAAAACATAAAAAAATAGACTTCTGCATGCTACTTAAAAATTAAGTACACACATAAGTCTCACTGTTTAAGACAACACCAGGGAACGAATTCCAGTGTTGGTGATGCTGCCACAGCTCTTCAGCTGCCAGTTACTCCCTCATGAAAGAATAATCTCTAAAAACAACAACTGTTTTTAAAAATTACCGTTTCTAATATTATGACTGACAGCGATCCGTTTTTCAAGTCTAAAAGTAAATTTTCATGCTTTCTTTTTTCATGAGGTCAGTAATTCACTCAAATAAAATGACTTAATTTTCTCTGGACTGTGGAATTAGTATATCTAGAAGTCTTAAAACCGAATAAAAAGCGTTCCAGTCTTTGTATGATCCGAGCATTCGTAAGAAGCATAGGAACAAGTTCTTATATGCCCCTCAGACATACGATGAGTAACCGCAGGAGCACTTACACGATCTTAACTGCGACGAGTAACCGCAGGAGCACTTGCACGATCTTAACTGCGACGAGTAACCGCAGGAGCACGGAGCAGCTTTGTCACGACCTTAAAATAAAGAAACAGCCGCACAGTTATTCGTTTTTTCAAGATTTTACCAATCTCAATTTTCTTCGCGTTAAACCGCCTGATTCCCTACCCTTCATCCTTGAATTTCAGACTTTTTATCCAGAAATTTTCTTGCGCTCCCTGTTCCATTCCCATGATGAATTTCTCGCGAATATCCGGATACTTTTCTGAAAGCCCTGTAACCAAACGCTTTATTTCTTCCCGCTTTGTCTTTTTATCAACTGGACAGGGATTGAATATCACCGGCAGCTCTTCTCGCTTCACAAACTTGACAATATCCGTTTCATGAAGATAAAGCAACGGACGAATTAAGGTAACCGCTGTTTTTGTCAAATAGCTCTTCGGCTCAAAGCTTTCCATCGTTCCATGAAAGAGAAAGTTCATGAAATACGTTTCAATTGCATCATCCAAATGATGTCCTAGCGCCACTTTATTACAGCCCAGCTCTTTAGCACGATTATACAGAATCCCTCTTCTCAGCTTTGCACACAAAGAACAGGGGGAACGCTCTTCCCTGATGTCAAAGACCACTTTGGCAATATTGGTCGGTACAACATCAAGTGAATAGCCCAGCTTCTCCACAAAGTCCTGCATTGGGCGAATATCCATATCAAATCCCATATCCAAAGAAATTGGCACAATTTCAAACGAAAAGCCCAACCGTTCCTGCTTCGAGATAGTATCTAAAAAGTAAAACAGACTGGTGCTGTCTTTCCCGCCGCTCATTCCAATTGCAACTCTCTCTCCAGGCTGAATCATTTGATAATTTAAGACCGCACGGCGAATCGGGTTATAATAAATTGAGTTGTCTTTTTTCTTAAAGCTCATTTTAGTACTCCTCTTACCTATCATTCTATTGAGAAAAACGCAGAATTATGACCGGGCATCTCGTCTACTCAAAAGCTGAATTATAAAAATCTGTTTTCAAGCTGTATTTTTCTCCTGATACCAAATCATACTGAACCAGCTGGTAAGCTTCATAATAGGCTTCCTGCTCATTGCTGAGCTTCATTTCCTTACTCCACTGATCACCAACATAGTAAATTCCTTTTTCAAATGCAGGGATTGCTTCCTGAACATTTAACAGCAGCTGATAGAAGCCGGATGTTTTCAAATTGCTCTGCTCAAGCAAGGATGGTGCAAAGTAGTATGGACTCGTGATTGCATCATGTGTTGTTTTTTCAGATAGCTGATGGGCTGTATCATACATGAGAAATTCTGTTCTGTGCATTTTAGCATCTGCTTCGTTGGCAGCCTGAAGTTCCTCTGAATAAATACTAGGCAGATGATCTCCCCAAAATACAACGAGTGTTCGCCGATCCAGCTGGTTCAGCTCTTCAATAAAATCTTTCAGTGCTTCGCTGCTGTATGCAATATCCTGCATATAGCTGTCGATGCTGTACTTATTTTCAGTACTTTGAGAAGAGTAGTTCAAGGTTGTATACTTATCGCTGTATGGCATGTGCGTCTGCATGGTAACCAAATGAATAAATTGCGGATCAGACGTCCCTGACAACAAACCCATGATTTCCTTATAAGCTGCTGCGTCTGAAATATACGAATTATTTTCAATCTTGTCAGTATGTTCCATTGTGTCTTCATAAATAAATTCATCAAAACCAAGCATAGTGTAAACATCTTTCCGTTTATACATCGAGGTATTGTAAGGATGAATTGCTGTCGTTGCATAATCCTCTTCTTTTAAGAAAGAAACGATCGAAGGAAACTCCTTCATATTTGGCAAAAGCATGGTGTATGGCGTTGTCATTTGCGCATTGAAAAGCTCCATGGACAAGCCGGTTAATGCTTCAAATTCGATATTCGCTGTACCTCCGCCATAATTTTGAGAAAGCATTTGACCACTGTAAGTCTGCTCAGCAATTGACTTATATTCTGCCAGCGGGTTCTTATCAGCAGTAATTCCTTCGAGTGCCAGCGGATCAGAAAAGCTTTCACTCATTATAAAAATAATATTTGGTTTTTCCTCAACAGCTTCCTGATTCTTTTTCTCTGCTTCTGCAGTGTATGTTTCGACTATTTCTTCAATAATCTCTTTTGAATAATTTTCCGGCTCTTCCATAGCAGTAACTTTTAGATTGTAGAGAAAGCCGCCAATAAATCCGGTATTATAATAGTTCATTTTCTGACTGTAAGGAATCCAGAAGGCTGATCTGTTATATGCTTTTCTAAGCAGATTATTTGGATTGTTAAAATCACTGAAATAGAACATTAATCCAACAGAACAAATCAACAAAGCTCCTCTGATGATCTGTGTTTTCTTTGGCTTGGAAAAGCTTTTATAGATGGCCCAACCGAATAACCCCAAGCCAGCCAAACTGATTCCAATAATCACCACAAAAAGTACCGTTCCAATCATTTCCCTTAGCAGTCCAAATTCGGTTATCATTTTTAAATCATCGGGATAGATGGGTTCAAGCCGATAAAACATCTTCTGATAATCAGCAAAGCCCAGCACTCCGATAATAATGACATACAACAAGCTGCCAAAGCCTATCGACCCAGATAAAGCTACTAAAAACAGCAGGAATGTTCCAAGAACCAGGCATCCTAAAAGGAATTTTTCTGTATGCCATGAAAAAGCAAATTTAAAAGCCAAGTCAAAAGACAGGTCATTTTGACACATCTGTAAATATAAGTTGCTGATTAGAATCATTAGCGGTATGCCAACAATCAGCAGTCCTTCTTTCCATTTCATTTTTCCAAAAAAGTCTTTTATTTTCTTTATATATGTATGCACAAACAATCTCCTTTAAGTAAAATAGACACTCTATTATTCTATGTGTTCATTCTTAAAAAGTAAAGATTCTATTTTTGTCTTAAACGAAACCAAAACTATTTTTCTTCTTTCTATGATCTCTACGTATGACTCACATACAAAAAATGATTTTTCACGTAAAAAACAGATAGATGAAGAGAGTTTGAATCTTTTATTTCTGTTCCACTCTCTTCATTCTCAATAATTTACAAATCATTATTAGGGCGTGTCTGAAAAGGTAGCGGCATTCGAATTTTTCAGTAATTTTTGTTGAAATCAAGGAAAAAAACAGCTTATGTGGTTCATAAATGAGTATTTATGACAATGAGTTCTATTAAAAATCATCAAAATATTTCCCGGTTGAGTTTTCAGACACGTCCTAGTGCTCTGACCAAATTATAAATTATAATAAAAGATCGTTTATAAATGATATTCAATGGTAAAAAATGTTAACATGTATGCTTCAATGGCAAGAACGAGCAGCTTCAATAAGTATTCCTTGAAAGAAGCGAGCTTAGTTAAATGTTGCACTGTTTTACACCTAGTTTGACTCCAGTTAGGGATATAATCGGCATTTTCTTCCGAGTTGCTCCCGTACTGGCTGCACATTTCTTGGATTGGAAGCATAACTTGTTTTTAATTCGGTCAACACACTAGTTTAAAATATTTTCTTCCACATAAGTAACAAAATCAATATCTTTTTCTTTCGCCTGCTTTGCGTATTCTTCGATTTTAGAATCGGTCATACCACTTGAGTTAATTCCTGCTTCATACAGTTGTCTTCTTAACGTGGAAACATCTTCTTCAGGCGTAACTTTTCTGACATCATCAACTGAAGAAATCGTGGTTGCCGGCTCTGAGGTATTTTGCTGGTCGCTGCTGACAGAGTCGTTGCTTATAGAAGAACTTGTTTCATTGGATTGTGCAGATGATTCTGCCGTAGTATTTGTTTCCTTAGTCTTCGATTTATTGCAGGCTGATAAAGTTCCGATAAATAAAACAGTAAGAGCCAATGTTAAGATTTTTTTCATAATACTAATACCCTCCTTCATTCTTATATCCTGTCAACTTTATCCTTACTCTATTTAATAACAAAGTACGGTCTTCCCGCAGACCAGTCAATTGAATCTTTGGATGGTGTATTCCAAAGTTGACTGGTTGAAACCCAGCCATTATAAAATTGTCTGCCATAAGGATCATAAACATTTGTTTTACCGTTGGAATAACCATGAGTCACAATCGCATGCCCAATACCAACATCTACCAGCATAATAACCGGATAACCTTTTGACAGATAATCATTCAGCTCGCTTAGGCTGTTTATATTTGTAATGGTTCGTCCATAGGCTCTCATTCCTCTAACCAAGTCAGTACCGGATGAGCCAAAATACTGCTGATTGAAGCCCCCATAACTGAATACCCGGTTTGCTGTGTCAACAGGTGTTACATTCATTCCATAAGAACCCTTCAAGACCATTGCCATACTGGTCGGTACACATCCGGAAGGTCCGAATTTTGAAGTTCCAAAAGTCAGTCTGCTCCATCTGCTGTCCAGCTGTGAATAATAGTACGGCGGTTTTGCCAGGCGGTCATTAATATTGTCCTGCTCTGTTCTAACTTTTTCCAGTTTATAACTGGTTTTACCCACATAAACATCCGTACCGCCGGATTTAACATAGACGTGTGTATCAAAATGACCTGCGTGTTTAAAGTCAGCAGAATTCACCGTGACCGACCATGATCCATCTGAATTTTTCGTTCCGTTCAGCCATTTGATATCATCCTGACCATTCTCTCTGCTCCACGTAGGAAATTTTATACCGTCTGCTTTTCCACTGTTTGGATTGAATACCGTAACACGTGCTTTATCTTTACTCAATACTGTTGTCCGGAGTGCATTCGCCGAACTGATATTTTGAAGCTTGAATTTTTGAGCGGTTGTTTTGTTCAAGCTATATGTCTGAAGCTTCGTTCCGTCTTTCGTTGAGCCTCCAATAATATCCAGGTAGCTGCCCAATTTGCTTTGAATATAGACATAGCCGCTCCCGGCATTGATAAATCGAAATTGCTGTGCATCAGACGAATTCCATGAATATTGCTGAACTGAAACTTTTGCATCACTGCTGCCGCCAGAAATATCAAGGACCTTTTTAGATTTCACATTTTCCAGTTTATACCAGCCATTCCCCAAATCCTGAGGAATAAATTTCTGTTGATTCACTTTGTTTTCAGTCCAAAGTTGAACTTTGGCGCCATTTGCTGTACTGCCCGCTGAAACATCAAGTACAGAGTTTGAGCTTGTTCCTGCCTCTATAAAGTATCTATTTCCACTTGTTGGCTTGACAACATTAGGGGTTCCCTGTTTTTCAATTTTCCATTTTTGCGCTGCCGTTTTGTTCCAGACATACGTCTTAATAACCAGTCCTTCTGATACAGATGCTCCCGGTCTTTCCAGCACCGGCCCTAATTTAGATTTAATATAAACACAGCCATCACCTGCATCAATAAAGCGAAACTTCTGTGCCTCAGAATTATTGCTTGTATATTGTTGAATATTCGTACCGTTTTTATCTGACCCGTTTTGAATGTCTAGTACTTTCCCCGAAAATTTATTTTTTATTTGGTACCAGCCATCCGATTGCTTAGTAAAAATAAACGCATCAATTTTTCCGTATGTTGAATCCCTAAGCTGGACAGTCTTCGAATTTGAACGATTCAGTTCACCAATTGAAAACACTTTGCTGGTACCTGCACCTTTAATCTGATACTCGCCATTTTCAATGTTGATCAATGAAACTTCCAGTGGGGCTGTCAGCTTCCACTTTTGCGCAGCCGTTTTATTCAGGCGATATGTTTGAATAGGTGTTCGATTCTCTGTTCCGCCTCCGCTTCTCTCCAAAACAGTTCCCAATTTTGAAAGAATGTACACATTCCCACTGCCTGCATTAATAAACTTAAATTTTTGTGCATCGGATTTGTTCGAAGCATATTGCTGAACCTTCGCTTTATTACCCGAATTTGCCGCATTCACATCCAAAACTTTTTTTGAATACTCATTCGTAATCGTATACCAGCCATCGGATTCTTTTATCACGTTAAACTGCTGTTTATTGTCAAAATCCACATGATTGATAATCAAACCGACACCGTTTCCTGTAGAATTAGTTGCCAAAGTCATATTCTTATTCAACCCGGCACTTGATAAATTATAAACACCATTTGCAACACTTACTTCATTTGGCGTCACTTTAGCAGCAACTTTCCATTTTTGTGCTGCTGAATAATTCAGCGTGTATGTCTGAATGAGTGTGCCCTCCGCTTGTCGACCTGCTGTCCGTTCAATGACAGTACCAAGCTTTGATTTGATGAAAACATCCCCGTTACCTGCATCTAAAAATTTAAACTTTTGCGCATCCGACTGGTTGCCTGAATACTGTTGAACAACCGCCTGCGCTTTTTTTGAAGCTCCCGCAACATCCAAAACTAAAGAAGAGTATGCATTCGTAATTGTATACCAGCCATCGGAAGACTTTGTAATTTTGAATTCACTGGATTTGCTGTACATTTCTGAAGAAATGATCAGCTGTTTTTTCAAACTTTTATTTAAATCACCAATGGAAAGGTACATCCCTAAGCCGCTGCTCTGCAACTGATAGGTACCATTTGCAACAGCAATCTCAGCAGGTGCAGCTGCAGAAAATGCAGTTACTTCTGTAGCTGCAGGTTCGCTTACTTCAACTTTCCATTTTTGACTGTTTTCTTCTGTCTTCTCTGCCAGTTCAATTGTTCCTGTTTCAGATGTTTCCAGGTATTGTTCTGACTTTGACTGGATTAAATATTCACCATTTTCGCCATCTACAAACAGCCATTTTTGTTCATTTGTATTCGCTGTATCTGAGTACGTTACTATTGTTTGTTCATTTTCAGATCGTTTTTCTATGCTTAAATATTTTTGTGTAGCTTCATTTTGAACCGTAAACCAACCGTCAGCAGAAGGTTCGATATTAAAATTTTGTTGTCTGCTTTCACTGATACCCTCAAGAATCAACTCACCTTCTTCATCTGAAGCCAATCGTTTCTCAGGCTTTTCCAAAGGAATCAATTTGATTTCCTTATTTAAAAAGTTAGTGATATCCGCCGGTTCAACTTGTATTGAGTCCTCCGTAGAAGAACTCGCAGTTTCTGGCTGAGCATTGATTGAATTTTCAATGCTGCTTTTTGTCGCCGACTGCTCAGAAACACCTGAATCTGCTGCTTCCTCAATAGCATGAGAGGAGCTTTTCTGATCGATGTTGTCCACTATTGAATTTGAACTGTTTTCTACTATACTGAAATTTTGTATTTCCTCACTGAATACAGTTATTGGAAATAATAAATTACTAGCAAGCAACAGACTTGCCCCACCCAAACAAAACAATTTTCCTGAGAATTTCATTTTTGTCCTCCTAAATTTTATATAACACTTTCCTTCTTAAATAGTTTACCTTAGTTCATGCTCATTATCGATATAATTTTATCAACAAATTTGTTTCATAGAAAAATAAATGCTTTTAAAAACCGCTGAGCAATCGACCTGTAAAGTTCCTTCTCGTTATTTCTCCATTCATTTGACATATAATTCAATATATATAATTGATTGCTAAAGATTACTATAACCCATCCTGTTAGTTATTTACATTCACTTCTGATTAGCTGTTTTTCAAAAAAAAAAACTATTCTTCACGAAATGAAGAACAGCCTTAAAAAATTATAAAGTATTCAAGGGAAATAACTACACAAAATTTCCGCTTTTTTCTAATTTTTATGCTTCCCACCCTCACCAAAATACTGAGGAAGGTTGTGTCTCTCTGCCGGACTTGCGTATCTCCAGGGCTGTTGAATTTTGTCTACATTTGCTTTCAGCTCATTAAATCAGTCTTGTCCATACATCGGATTCTGTCCTATCGATCAGCTAAATGAATCCCAAAAGAATAAAAATAATGATCAACAGCAATACATTTTTAGAATTTCTTTTCCACTTTATTCATTCAAGTTTTATCAGCTTAAACTGCCTGCATATTTGAAAATAGGGTAAAGTAGATCATTTCCAGTGTCTCTTTTGCCATCCTCTGTTCAAAGATCGTAATATGCTGCTCCTCACAAAACGCCTGAAATGCCAGAAGCTGTTCTGAGTAAAAATAGCCCCTTATTTTATAAGGCGAACAGCTTTGATAAGATACATTGATATTCTCCAGAAAACTACCTGCAAGTTCCTGATTTGACAGAATAAACTCATACTCCATTTCATCAATATCTATTTTTTCCTTAGGGATAAGCTTTCCTTCATGTAAAAACAGGATGTTTTCCGTAATCTTTCCTATCTCCTCCAGATTGTGAGAAGATAAGATTATGGTTATCCCTTTTTTATGGAGCTTACTTAAGATTTCTCTAACCTGCAAAATACTGCCTGGGTCCAAACCGTTCAAGGGTTCATCCATAAGAAGCAGCTTGGGATCATTCATTAAGGCAATTCCCAGAAGCAAGTGCTGTTTCATACCCAAGGAATAATTTTTTACTTTTTTCTCCATATAATCGGTCATGCCAAGTTCTTCTACAAGAGCCGTCATTTCTTCTTTTGTCTTTTTATATTCCCGCCGAATAAATTCCATATGGTCCCAGCCAGTTAAATGCTGGTACAGGATTGTCGGATCCTGAAGATATGACATATCATAAAAAATCCGATAGTCATAATTTGGTCGTCCACAAATTCTCACTTCTCCTTCATCATAATCCTCAATATCCGCAATTAAATTCAACAGGGTTGTTTTTCCGGTACCATTTGGTGCGACAAGCGCAATAATCTCAGGTGTATCAATCACAAAATTGATTTCATCAAGAATTTCCTGCGTTCCATAGCTTTTGGAAAGACCGGTTAATTTTAGTATTTCATTCATTACTTTCACTCCCTACCTCATTTTCTCCCAACATCCTCTTATAGTTTATCTTGAATCTGTTGAGTTATTATGAATTTCCTGATTCTAAATTAGAATTTTCTTTGAATTATCTTGGAATAAAGTTATAATTATTTGCACATGTGTTATTAAAAATAGTTAAATTTTAATTAAGGATATTCGAGGAGGAGATTACTGTTGGAATTTAAAATGACAGAAAACACGTTGTTTCCGTTGGTTGAAATTTCTTTAAAAAATGGAGAAATGATTCAATTAGAACGTGGTGCAATGGTTTATCACAATGGGCAAATTAATTTAGAAGGAAAAATGAACAGCAATGGCCAATCAGGTCTGGGCGGAGCAATTCGTGCGTTAGGGCGTTCCATGGCAAGCAGCGAAAGCTTTTTTATTACACAGGCAAAAGGCTTGAGTGATCACGCCATAATCGCTTTGGCTCCGGGAACTCCGGGAGCAATCAAAAAGCTGGATGTTGGTTTGGAACATTGGCGTTTAAATGACGGTGCTTTTCTGGCAGCCGACTCAACAGTTTCGTATCAAATGAAACGTCAAAAAATAAGTACCGCATTCTTCGGTGGCACCGGTGGATTCTTCGTTATGGAAACATCAGGAAAAGGAACACTTTTAATTAATGCATACGGTGACATTGTAGAACTTCAGCTTGACGGCAGCCAACCATTTATTATCGATAACCAGCACGTAGTAGCTTGGTCTGAGTCGTTGGAATACAATATTAAAGCGGCTTCCGGTATGTTCGGCTTCACAACAGGTGAAGGTCTGGTTAATGAATTCCATGGCAGGGGAACTGTTCTTATTCAAACAAGAAATGTTGAAGCTCTGGCTGGAATGCTTTCTCCATTCATTACTTCCGGTAAATAATCGTTTGATGCAAAAAGACCCTTTGACGACTTTCAAAAAGCTCCGTCAAGGGTCTTTTATTTATTTTTACTACTTCCTATTGTCTACTGTCAGCGATCTGCTGATCAGTGTTTTCAGCAGTCTGAGTACCATTTAAGAATTCTTTTATTGCCTGTGCATTCATGGCTTCATCAATTTCAATCACACTTCCTGAAGAAGTATAATTGTTAAAATTCCAGCTTCCTTCAACAGGCACTGATAAAATTTCCAATGGTTTGACTCTGCCAATCAGAAAATTCTTCGCCAAATCAATAATCAAATCCGTCGGAACATTTGTATCAAGCTTGCCGGCTGCTTTTCCAGCTGCTTTTGGCAGTTTTAGTAAAGGAACCAAATCCTTAGACTGATCCGCTAAAGCAACCATTACCTGCTGCTGGCGACGCACACGACCAAAGTCGCCTTCTTCATCCATTCTAAAACGGGCGTATTGAAGCAATGTCTGACCATCCATCACCTGCTCACCCTGGTATATATCAACACCGTCCAGATTAATATCTTTCTCAGCATCAATAGATACCCCTTTTGGATAAAGCTCATCAATCAATCCGCTAAACTGACTGAAATCAATCACTGCATAATAGTTTATTGGAAGATCAAAGCTTTCATTTATCACTTCTTTTATCACCTTTGCTCCACCATATGCATAAGCTGAGTTAATCTTGTCATAGCCGTATCCCGGAATATTCACATAGCTGTCACGCATTATCGAGATTAGCTTCGGCTGCTTACTGGTAGTGTCGTAGTGCGCAATCATCAACGTATCTGAACGACCACCATATACATCGTCATCTACGTCAACATCTCGTGTGTCTGTTCCAATCAGCATGATTGTCAGCTCTTTATCATTCTGTAAATCATCCCCTGTAAAGTCATTATTCTTTGTTGCTTCTGCATTTTCTTTGGCGCTAAAAAAAGTAAGTGCTGCATAGCAGCCTAGTGCATCCAAAATAAAGACAGCCGACAAAAAAATAATGATACTCATTCTAGCTTTTCTTTTCATTGGTTAAACCCTTTCCAGTGTTTTTCAGCCATTGTTCTAAAATAAGTCCTTTTTACTATACGGCTGTACAACTAAGTATATTCGTAAGAAATCCCCAATTATATTTATTATTTCTCTATTTTTTTTCACTTTCTTACTATACCCACATCAAAAAATGAAGTCAATAAAATAATAGTTAAAATTTCATCTGTTTTTCACACGAAAAATATTTAGATAAAATAACAATTATTATTAATTTATATCAATAAAATTTACCGTTCATACAAATACAAAAAAAGCCGATCTGAAGAGGATCAGCTCCATAATTGATATTCATTCTTAATACATCCCTGTATTCTTAATGAACCTTTTTTTTCAAAAATCTCACGATAATTCCAAAACTTACAAGAATAAAGAAGAGCAGCAGCCAGCCATACCAGCTTTGAAAAAGCTTTAGGAAGATATAGATCAGCAACAAGATTTTTGACAGAAAAAATAACCCTGAGAAAAGTTTTATCCAGCGAGGCTTTGTCATCAGTAGCACCAGCAAGCCGGAAGCTGAACTGATAAACGGAAGATAAATGATTAGCTTAAAAATGGAAAATCCAACAGACGCTTCTGCCAATGACACAGCAAATACAAGCGGATAAAAAAGCAGCAGATTTATCAGCACCTCACTCACTAAAAAAAGAATGACATTTCCCTGTTTGAATTTATTCTTTAATGCTTTTATATTCAGTTTCATTTATTACACACCTTTCATACATAATTAAATACTATTTGTGCAGAAAGGGAACTATACCGCATCTCCTAAAAACCGAATAAATGATACTCCACTTTATGTACCTCTGTGATTAGCCATCTCCTATTTAAAAGTGAATATCTGCACATTTATGAGATCATCAGTTCGCATACAGCTGTCCTTTTATATAGAATAAATTTTTGACAAATTTATCCCCATCAGAGCTGCGCATACCATTCCACTTGATGTTCCTGTAACAGTAAAACTGGCAATTCTGCTAACTGACTTTTTACTACAGAAAATCCTTGTATCTACACGTCCCACATCAATATAAATGCAGCTCATCTATTTAGAAAAGTGTTGGCATGTCTTGTATGACCCTAAGACATGTGACAAGCATTCGGAGAAGCGCAGAAGCAAATTCTTACATAACCATAAGACATGCGACGAGTAGCCGCCCCCTTTTCATTCTGCTAACTATACCATCTTTCAAAAAAAAACGATTCTGAGTGGTAAATCAAGCTCTCCCCAGAATCATTTTATTATTTATACTCTTTAGAAATCTGTAAATCCTGCTTCCAGTTCATGACTGAACAAATGGTGTTTTTCGGCAATCAGCTGATCAAAGAACAACGCCTCTGAAACACTGAAGTATGGAATAATATGGAATAATGAAATACCTATACTAAAGAAAGCGGAGAAATACCAAAGAGCGAATGACAGAGTAAACATAAAATATTCCATCTTATATCCCTTCATTAACTCCATACTCAACGCGATAGCTTCCTGTGCCGTCAACTTTTCATCTTTTCGCAGCAGATAATTTGTCATGCTGTAGGAAACTCGTTTCACAATTCCTGGAATATAGAATAACAGCGCCCACAGAAATGTGTAGAGCCATACCAGCAAGTTTGCTTTGACTACACGACTTCGATTTTCATTAAAGAATTTATTAAAGGTTAGCTTTAAACTAAATGGTTCTCCTTCAATATTATCAACAGCTGCCCATTTAATCATTCCCTGATACAAGACCATGACAATCATAATCAATAGCCATACTAGAAAAACAAAGAACCTTCCAATGAAGCCTGATCTGTCCCCATAATTATGATAAGAACGATACATGCTGCTTTCATTTGACAAAGTTGCTGTCGATGTACTCAATGGAACATGGATATTCAGCGGACTTTCTTCATCATCATAATAATAGTCATCTTCATGATATGCATCCCAGCCTTCATCCCAGCCTTCATCCCAACCATCGTCCCAGCCATCATTATAACCATCATCATAGCCATCCCAATAATCACCGTATGTATTATTATTTGTTCCGCCATCCTGCCACGAACGATAAACATTGCTGTCATCATAATAGGTATGACTGCTGATTGTAGCCGCTGCGATGGAAAAAATCATTATAAAGAAGAAATAAATCCCCAATAAAACAAAAGGAATTACCACAAGCGTGCTCCAATGTCCATAATTCTTATGCAATAATTGTTTGGCTTTCTTTTTTATCTCGCTGCTAATCATTTTATTTCCCCTTTTCTTTTCAACAACCAATTTCTGAGCCCATCCAATATAGGCATTCTATTGTTGGATGGACCTAACTTTACTATATCGAATATCGGAGAAATGCACAACAGAAAAAGCTGATTTTAGTTTTCATAAAGCAGTTAATGACGCTCATTCATTTTGTATCCAATCCTCTCAAAAAGGGCTGCTTCATAAGCTTATAAGCCTTCCTTAATCAGGACCCAGCATATTTTCTTAATAAAACTACTTGCAAAGTCCTCAGTCATTATTATAATTTATTGATAATCGGAACAGCGTCGGAGTCTTCAATTCTTTGTTTTTTTCTTATATAGTAGCAATACTCCAGCTTTGCCGCCCAAAGCAGTTCTGCCTGAGGAGGAAGAACAAATTGTCTGTCACGCTCATTCCAACAGCTGTCAGCTTGTCTGCAACCTTGCTCTAAGATACTATTTAGCTGATTAACCTTATCAAAGATCGCTGAAGAGCTGTTATGAAAACTTATCAGCTGATCAAGCTTTTGTTTCAACTCTGCCTTAATTCCTCCATAGGTTCCTAAAATCATCATATTTTCACTGATCTGAAAAGCTTTATTTCGTGGATCCATAGAAGAATCAGCCAAAGCTCTCAGCCTCATTTGACTTGTCGTAATTTGCAGCTCCCATAATTTGATTTGTTCTTCCAGCTCAGCTGAGTTCAAGCTGCAATCGTCTATATTTTCCAGATATTCTTCAATAAATCGCACATTCGCCTCTACAATCAGTTCACTTAGCAAAGCCGCTCCTTTGACTAAAGGTAAAAGGACAGCAACAAAATACTTTTGTGTCGAATCATACATCGGCGACTCCCGACTAATTGTTATACTTAAATGCTTAATTGTTTTTTGTAACTGTTCGTAAACCTGTAATTGGCTCCGACACATTTCCCGTATACTTTCAACCTGCAATCTTGCCAGTGTTAAATTCATTTCTATAACCATAGCTCTCTCCTAAAATTTCTGTCGTCCTGGATAACGCACAGCGATACTTTTAACAGATTAATCCTGCACTAATTAAACCGACCAACCAGTATTTATCCTAATACGTGTCATTCCAATTCGCTCTCAATTCCAACTCTCTTAAATGAAAAATAGATTTACTTGTAATCAAATGAATCTCTTTTGCTGTTTTTAATGCAATATTGACGGATTCCTGTGCACATTGATTGCCATTTATCGTGGTAACCTCATCCCTATTTATAAAATACTCTCTATCCAGAAGCTCTAATACTGCTAAAGAATTCTCTACGATCAGCTCTGCCTGTTTTTCTCTCATGAACATAATCACTCCAAATTATAAAGAGGAAGCATCCTATATGTATAATTTATTCTTTTGGTTCTATGCTTCTCTTTTAAAAATATTTACCCTTATTCTTCTCTTGCTATATCCAAGCAGCAAAGATATACATAATATAAGAAAATAATAACACTAAAAACTGTATTATCTTATCAAAATTTTACAAAAAGGATAAAAGTCGTGAGAAAAAAGGGCTATTTTGAATATGAAATTACAGATTCCCCTAAAATAACAGGCTGTTCTATTCCATTTAATCAGAAAAATATGGCACAATGATTTGTTCAACATCACTTTAACTATTCGCAGAAACAAGCGATTATCACAATCTTTATTGAAGATCTATATTCATCAAAGTCGACTCTTTTTCAAAAAAAAAGAACTAAAGGAAAATAAAAAAAATAGTTACTTATACTTTATTTCCCTTTCCTCACCATTTTCATTTTTCTCACTTTTTGTCTTGCGTTTTTATTTAGTTCGTTTATACTAATAGGGTAGGATAGAAAGTATAATTTAATAGTAACATTGGCTCTTTTGATTTGGCGCCAACCATTTCATAAGAATGTTGAGACAACCACAATTGCCCGACCTGTTGCCAATAGTATCAGTAATCCGCTGCCTGAATTGTATACCAATTAGCCTGCAGTTCTCCATTACCCTGTGCTTTTTTAGGTGCACCTGTAATAGGGGGGAAGTGTGATTGCTTTTAATAAAACTATTGTAAACGATATTGGGATATTTCCAGTATCGTTTTTTCTTTCTATCCTGCCTTTTTTCAAAAAGAGGTAAAATAAAAAAAGGGCATCTCAAAGATCGGCGCCAACCAATCTTTGAAACCCTGTTTAGACAGCCACAACCCTCTAAACAAGTTTGCCCTAACCAGCACTTAAGCACTGGCTTCTCTATTGTACCGAACTTTACAGAGAATTTCCAGTCAGTATTTCTTTGTTCACTCCAATTTGAGACTAAACTTTCACATTTAGAAGTTTGGCTGGACCGTTTCTTGAGACAACCTTTTCTTTTTACTTCTTCTGAAATCAGGTTGAGTTGCAGTATCAGTAACTCAATAATTGAAAGCACCCTGTACGGATCGACTAACTTTTCAGTAAATCGTCTGTTCAAGGTGCTTTTTGTCTATAATTCTGTATATTTCTCTTTAGTTCCTTTACTTTTCTCCACAGGATATTTTATTGCATTCAGCTTCATCTTGCTTCGGATAATTTCTTTTACATCCAGATTTAAATCAGAAGCCAGCATCAAACTGTAAATCAACACATCTGCCAGCTCTTGTCGGATATTTTCTGTATTTTCCTGAAGCGCCTCACCATCAGTCAACCATTGAAAATTTTCCAATAATTCAGAAGCTTCCAAACTGATTGATATCGCTAAATCCTTTGGATGATGAAACTGACGCCAGTCTCTTTCATCTCTAAAATGATTTATTTCATTGATTAAATCTTCCATGATTCATCCTCTCCTATCATTTATGATTAAAGTTCCAAAAACAATTCTTTATTTATTTTACTCTATTTTTCAAATACTGTCGGTAATTTTCTTTGGCATAAAGAAATAAGAATAGCGGCTGAGGTGGATATTCTCCAAGATTTTATTGCACAGCCGTTCAAAGAGGCAGCACCAACCCTTTAGTTCACTACTGCCTCTTTGTTTAATCTCTCTTAATCTGCTTCAACTTTTACAATACCCATTGTCCTGCCATTTTCGTCAAACACTTCTGTTTCACCGTTTGAATGAACGATCATCACCCGGCGTTCTCCTATCAACAGCTGCTCATCTTCTGACCCTTTGTATAGAAGTGCACCATCAATATTGGTGTAAATAACCTCTGATGTATTATTGTTTTCATTTAGGCGTTCAATTACAAAAATATTTTTGATCTGATTAATACTAATAACTATTCCGTCTTCAATTGGGAAAAGTATCTTCCCCTTTTTATCAAGCAGCCCTTCGTCATATTCTTCATTGGCAACAACGGAAAGTCCATTCTTAGTAAAAGGACCGATCTCAATAATCTCTTCTTCTGCGGCCTCCTCCTGTGAAAGAAGCTCTTTCCCCGTTGAAGTGATTAAGGCTGGCGATTCATCATTATAATTTTTTCTGACTGACAGCAGATCCTGGCCCAGATAACTTGGTTTAGATATTTCTTTATTCTTTATGGTTGAGAGAATCGTCAGCTTTTCATCAATCATACCATATGTTTCTTTCCCATCATTTAAAAATACTGCTATCGCTTTCCCATCCAGGTTAAATCCATAAATATTATGAATTTCTTTCTCGCTAAATTTTAAGCTGCTGGCTGCTATTTTACCAGTCTCATCAATAATCACCGCTTCATCTTCCAGTGTTCGAGCGGAAGCATAACCGTTGGAGCTGAAATTGCTTATATAATGAAACAGAAGTTTATTTCCTTCTTCATCTCTGACAATTTTCCCTTCTCGATCAATTATTCCATCCATTCCCTCAACAGTCGAATAGAGAGCAACCGGTGCAGCCCCATATGAATTAATAAAATTTATTCCTTCTTTTTTTACTTCTTCGGGCGATAGGATTAATCCTTCCTCAGAGTGGAAAATACCAAACTCCTCTTTATTTATACGAGCAGCTACTACATTTATATGCTCGTTAAATGTATCAAGCAAAACCACATCATCAAACTTTTTGCCTAACAGTTCGCCTTCTATATTAAAAACCCCCTGCTTTCCATCAGCAAATGAAGCCGTCATAAAATAATTATTCTTACTTGTTAACGTTTCGAGTCCGCTGAGTCTTCCAGGCTCAATGATATTCTTTCCATCTTTACTAATAAGTCCATAATTTCCAGTTTCCCTATTATAATAAGAGCTGTAATTCGATTCCACAAAAGAGGTTTCACCCATCGAAAATTCTTCTGTCCTTATTCGCCATTCATTTTTTGTATTAAAATAAAATCCTGTGTAATCCCCTCTGGAACACTTAAACCAGCTGCTGTTTGGAAGACTTTCAATTATTTTTACTCTTTCTGTCTCAGCATCAAGAACGATTTCTCCATTTTCATCCATCAATCCCATAAAACCATCTGAATGATACACAAGAAATTCATCCTTCAGCTCCTGATCAGATGCCTTTATCTTGGTTTCCATTGCTCCCTGACTATTTCTGCCAGATCGGCTCTCACTCTCTTCAGATTTAAAAAGCCAGAGTCCGCTCACCGCAGCCAGTGTTAATCCGGTAATCACTGTCCCGGAAAGAATCAGTTTTTTATGCAGCTTCCATACCTTCCTCATAAGTCACGCATCCTTTTTATAATATCTATACCTTCCGATGTTTGAATCACAGCAGTCCTTGTCTTCCAGATTTATTTCTCTCTCCCATTTCCCCACTTTTCTCAAATTATATTATAACAATATTTCATTAGAAAAATCTCTCGAATTTTCATTTTTTTCTAAACAAATGAGAAACTTTCTTGAAACATAAAAAGCCTGCCGGCGGACTCTTTGGGAAGAGGACCGGGCAGGACTAATATTTTTCTGGAGCAACTATCATTTGTAATAAAAAAACAAGTTATTTGAATAAGGTGTCGTGGAGTTTTTTTAAGATGGATTAATCCCATTTAATATCCTACAGAAAAGAATTAATTACTGAATTCCATTACCGTCTTTATTTCTGGCAATTGATTTTTTATATGATTTTGTTATTCAGAAAAAAATTTTTCAACGCATGGGAACTGCATGAGTCATCTAGCCTGATGCCATTTTCAAATGGTATTAATGCCCCAAAAGAGAATTATGGTAAAGGTCATAAGATGATATATCCTTGATGATCAGCCTATAAAGTATGAATATATTCGAAATTCTGTTCAAGTTGATGCAAAAATTGAAGCAAAAAATAAAATTGAGTATGGAGCTTTAGTCTTCGTTAGGTCATCTGAAGTTCCAGAAGAAGTAAGATGGGCTAAAGCCTATTTAGAGGAAGAATATGCTTTATATAGTGGATTTTCTATTCGAGGGAAGAAGATAAATGAGTTTAATCCACATTTCGTTGAACTTTCATTAAATTCTATCAACAGAAAACAAATAGAAAAAAAGGCAGGCGGTAGTACCCGTTTTAATGTTAGTCAAACTATTTTGAATAGCTTAGAGCTACTGATGCCGAAAATTGAAGAGCAGAATAAAATTGATAAATTCTTTAAACAACTTGATAATACTGTCGTTCTTCATCAGTATGAGTATTTATAGCATGATTGTATCATGAGTAAGTAATTTCTAACAACTTCCTTTTGTGTTTAATTGATCGAATTTGGAATCTATTATTTCATTTTAAAATATTTCCAAACAGGGTACTAATCGTTTATTTATGATAATTAAAAGTATCAATTTCCCCTTGTAATAGATAACATAAATTGATACCAAATAGAATATTTTTTAAAAACTATTATTTCAAAAAAACAACTGGCACATTACCAGTTGTTTTGGGTTATAGGATAGTTATATTGGACTGCTTAGTGACTAGTCAGCTTTTTTCTGTTCAGCATCTTTTTCACTCTTCATTCCTGTACTCTTCTTTTCTGAAAGTAAGTTTGTTTACTCTCTTAATCACTCAATAGCCTCAATAATACAATCTTACCTTACTTATTTGTTTAGACATCTTATGAAGCAGCTATTTATTCACCTACATCAATTAAATCGTTCAATCAATTCCCTGTAATAGTCCTGTTCATTTAATAACGTATCTATCAAATATCCTTGATTTGTTTCATACTCTTGCAGCCCTCTTATATAATAAGCTCGATTTTCATCCCGAACAACCAGTGGTATTCCATCTATCCTTAAAAGTTCTTTATACAATAATAAACGCCCTATTCGACCATTTCCATCAGAAAAAGGATGAATTTTTTCAAAATCATAATGAAATTTGGCTATTGATTTTCCTTCATCTTTGATATCTTTGTACTTTTTAAAATAAGTCGTCATTTCTTTCTCAACATCTTCTACTGAGGTCGTTTGAGCAGCATTTAAGCTTCCTATTTGATTATTAAATCTCTTATACTCGCCAGTGCTGAATAATTCACTGCCTTCCTGGCTGGTATTCTGCTTTAACAGTCTATGTAAATGCTTAACAAAATCATGAGTTAATGATTCGTTTACATGTACTAAAATATAATCAAACGCTTTAAAATGATTTAATGTTTCCAAAATATCATCTGTTTTTATTGGTTTACTGCCATCAGGGAAAAAAGTTCCACTATCAAAAATTTGTTTGGTTTGTGACTCTGAAAGCTGACTTCCTTCCATATGATTGGAATTATAGGCAAATAAAATCTGTGTCCAATAATACAGACCCCCAGAAAAATTTCCACCTTTTTCCTGTGTCAATCGTGCTCTTAAGTTCACTTTTGCCGCCTCCTAAAATTCCTCTATTTCTTATTTAGTACTACATTCTGCTTTTCAAAGTATACTTTTCTTTTTTGATTGGTTAACTAATACTTTTTCCCAAATTTCAAGAACAAGTTAGCCACTTTTCGAAATAAGTGAAAAATGTCTGTTATCTCTACGTTCCGTTGTTGATTTGATTGTGAGTTGGTGTGTGGTAGTCTGATCAGGACAGTCTGGTA
>NZ_JAJDJW010000013.1:0-96632 GCF_020567645.1 Enterococcus sp. CWB-B31 | reverse complement strand
AATGTGTATAAGTCATAGTGAAAAGTCTCCTTATTGATTGGTGTTGGAACCTCAATAATACACGATTTTTCACTAGGATGTTTTTTTATTTTTTAGGTGGCTAACTTGATTATAAAATTTGCGGATTTTATAAAGATGATAGATGGAGGGCGTATCTTGCATTCATTATCTTCTTTAATTGTTATTTTATCTTGATTAAATCCGCAGTTAAAAAGATGCGCATCTTCGTATTAGTGTATGATTCAAGCCTATAGAGGACACATTCTAATATCTTGATATGAATGTTTAGTGCTTCATTGGTAAGCTAGCAAGAGGGTATGCAATACTTTGATAAAATAAATGATAGTGTATTAAATCAGGAAAAATTTTCCGAAGCGAAAGAATAGTTGCCTGAGTCAATTCTTTTGAAGAAATTCAAGGTGGAAATCATGCAGAATTTGGAAGCTATGGTCAGTAAAACGAACCATTGAGCTTGAAATAAATAGTGATGAGCAGCAGAGAATTATCAGTAATTTACTTATTCAGCAGCGGTCTCAGTTGGTCGAAGCATAGAAATATAATTATTTAGCTGAAAACAATTCTAATTGAGTCCTCTTTATTTAATGAAGAAGAAAAAGACTGTCAAATTTCTTAAATCTATGAATACAAGTAAGTCTATTAAGCAAATTATATGGACAAATGTCAGTCTTTTTTTTCAATCTCTATTGCACGAACAGGACATTTGCGGTAAGCTTTGATCACGGCGTCCAGAGTAGCCTGGTCTGTGTTTGAAACATTTATTTCAAGCTGCTGCGGCTCATTTTTAAAAAGAACAATGCCTTCTTCTGTATAATCAAAAACAGAAGGAGCATAAATTTGGCAAAGTCCGCAGGCAATACATTTATCGGGGATAATTCTACACTTCAAAGAATCACACGTCCTATCTTATTTATTGGAGAGGCTGATCACTATGACAACTCTATTCATTTTATCCTTATTCAAGCAGGGATACAAGATAAAGATATCAACCCTTTTTCATCTTTTAAAAGGGAAACGAACTATTTCTGTTTTAATGAATGGATTTTTATATGAAAATTTAATTTTCTTTCAACTGTTTCCTGAACTGACAGAGGAAGAATTTCAAGCGACTCTTCAAAAGTTAGTTGCAGAAGGATTTTTAAGCCTTCAACAAGAAAATTTGGAAGCGGTTATCACTGAAAAAGGAAGAGATTGTATACAAAAATACAGCTTGCAGGCAGAAAAAGAAAGTCAATGGCTGAATAGTTACAGATATGGCAAAATCGATAACAAAATCTGGCGGCTGATTCAATTTTTTGTTCAGGTAACCTCTAATCTTTCTTATCAAAATAATACTTATTCTCCTTTGGAATCCTCTCCCTATTATCAATGGAAAATGAAGCAGCTTCTCAAGAATAATGACAGGAATACAATTGGCAACCGAGTAAGAGAGGAGCTGTTACTGGTGTTTGATCAGTTATCTAATGAAGAGAGTCAATTTTTCGCTTTGCAATTTTCTGGTTATCGCTGGAATGGGAAGGCTGAGCAGCAAGTAGTTGATTTATATCCTGCCTTTAAATCGGAATTAGTAAGAAGAAATGCTTGTCATCACTTTTTTAGAGTTATTGAATCAACTGATAAGGTCGTCATGCTAAAAAAAGTTGTGCTTGATGAAGTGGAAGCTGCCAATAATCAAAGTATGCTGGAGACAAAGAAGTTATTGCTTTCCGGAAATTCTTCTGAAAAAATCTGTGAAATACGTCAGATGAAGCAGAGTACAATAAATGATCATCTTCTGGAGCTGGCAATTCAGAATCCAATGTATTCGTTTGAACAATTGTTGTCAATTCAACATATTCATTTTTTTAAAGCTTTACCTGCAGCTTGTCAGGAATGGAGCTACACATCAGTAAAAGAAGAACTGCCTGATTTGGATTACTTCAGCTATCGAATGGCTCAGATTTTAACATTACATAAAGAACGTGGGAATCGATATGGATTTAAAAAAAATACTAAATCTGGAATTCGGGTTTTCGAACTTTAGAGAAGGCCAAGAGGAGATTATTTCTTCGCTGTTGCAGCAAAAGAACACCTTTGCCGTACTACCGACAGGTACAGGAAAGTCGCTCTGCTATCAGTTTGCAGGAAGGATGCTTGAAGGAACTGTACTTGTTGTTTCTCCTTTAATTTCCTTGATGGATGATCAGGTGAGACAATTACAAAAATCAGGAGAACGAAGAGTGATTGCCTTTAACAGCTCTCTATCATATAGCGAAAAGAAACATGTATCAGGTCGTCTTTCAGATTACAAATATTTGTTTATCAGTCCGGAATCATTGATGAATGAATCGGTAATGCAAAAACTAAAACAAATGAAGCTGGCTCTTTTTGTAATTGATGAAGCACATTGTGTGTCTCAATGGGGAGTGGATTTTAGACCAGAATATGTTAAAATAAAAGACGTGTTAAAAATCTTAGGATTTCCTTTGACTCTGGCATTAACAGCAACAGCTTCAGACAGTGTAAAAGAAGAAATCAGGCAGCACTTGTTTCAAGAAAATATAGAAATCCAACAATATTTTTATTCGGTAAATAGAAATAATATTTCATTAAGCGTGGAGATAACAGAAGATAAAGATGCTGTACTTTTTGAATTTCTGGATAAGTTTAACCAAAGCGGGATTATTTATTGTACCTCCAGAAAAACGACGGAGAGAATCAGCTGCTTGATAAATGAAAAGTTGGGAATCAGAACAGCATTTTATCATGGAGGACTTCCAACTGCTGAAAGAGGAAAAATCCAACAGCAGTTTGTTGATAATGATATTCAGCTGCTTTGTGCAACCAATGCATTTGGAATGGGAATAGATAAACCGGATATCCGGCTGATACTTCATTATGATTGTTCTGCAAGTCTTGAAAATTATGTTCAGGAAATTGGTCGGGCCGGAAGAGACGGAATGTCAAGTCAGGCTGTTCTTTTATATAGGCACGGAGATGAATTTATTCATCATTTTTTTCAAAATGAAGTAACTGAGGAGTTAAAAATACTGCAACGGCTTGTTCAGTCAGAAATGGATTTCTCTGAAGGACTTTTCAACTCATTAAGTGAGATTCAACAAAAATGGCTGGAAGGGTATCTGAATGGTTCATATACATTTGATCAATTAAGAAAACGACTAATTGAAAAAAGAATAGAGAGACAGTATCAGCTTCATCAGATGCTTGAATACATTCAGACGAAAAACTGTAGAAGGATATTTGTAATGGATTACTTTTCTGAAAAAGGAAAAGTCGGTCAAAAAGATAGCTGCTGTGACAACTGCGGACTGGAATTTCCAACTGCTGAAAATGATCAGAAATTGTCTGAATCCCCTGCAAATACTGAGTCTGGATGGCAGGAAATATTAATAAGATTATTTAAAGTTAATGAATAATTTAACTTTATCTCAGCAGATCCGAGGAAGCTGTGTTATAATAGCAAACGATATGATTTTAGGAGGAAATAGAGTGAGTAAAAAAGATAAATATAAGAAATCTGAAGCACGTGAACCTTGGGAACAATCGATTTATGACACTAAGGAAGACAATGGGCATTCAAGAATTGAAAAGAGACAGCATAGAAAAGGAAATACCGTCTTTTTAACTATTTTGGTTATCTTATTATTATTGATTATTGCTTTGCCTATAGGGACTTATTGGTGGGTAGCAAGAGATAAACCAAGCAGCAATGGAACAACACCTTCCTCCTCAATAGTAGTGTCATCAACAGAACAAAGTACGACTACAGCGCCTCCGGCAGAATCAAGTGTGCAATCTTCTGAGGCTCCGGCGGAAAGTACAGCACCTTCAGGTGAAGGCGAACAAACAGATACACCAACTGTTGATACAGTCGAACCATTATATACAGAGGTATTTGCTGGAGAAGGATTTAAGCAGGTTGCTGAGAGAAACGGAATAACTGTTGAACAATTAATGGAACTGAACGGATTAAGCGCAGATGCGATTATTCATCCCGGTGATTCATTACGTGTGCAATAAAAGTAAAAACTGGGACAAGGTTTTATTGTCCCGGTTTTTTTGAGAGAAAAATGAACAGTTGATTGAGCAGAAATGGTTGTTTCTGCATAATATTAAAAAAAGTCTGAAATAATAAAGAATATTTTTTTCAGTCGGCAGGAATGGAGAGAAAAATGAAAAAAATAAGTATTGCAATTGATGGTCCGGCATCATCAGGGAAAAGTACAGTAGCAAAAATATTGGCAAAAAAATTAAACTATATTTATTGTGATACAGGGGCGATGTACCGCTCTCTGACGTATCTGGCTCTTATTAACAATGTAACAATAGATAACGGCACTAAATTATGCGAATTGCTTTCAACACACACAATTTCCTTTAAGCAGGAGGAGAATGGTCAGCTGGTTTTTATTGATCAGCAAAATGTGACCGATTTGATTCGCCAGCCAGATGTTACCAACTCCGTTTCAGTCGTTTCAGCACACCGCGAAGTTCGTGAAAAACTAGTTGAGCTCCAACAGGACATTGGCAAAAAGGGTGGTATCGTAATGGATGGTCGGGATATCGGAACAACTGTACTGCCGCATGCTGAAGTGAAAATATTTCTTGTTGCCAGTGCAGAAGAACGAGCACAAAGACGATACAAAGAGAATGTTGAAAAAGGGATTGCTACAGATCTCGAGACATTAAAAAAAGAAATCGAACGTCGAGATGAGATTGATTCAACAAGAGAAGTTTCTCCGCTGGTTCAGGCGGCAGATGCAGTACGAATTGATACAACTGGAATGTCAATCTCGCAGGTAGTTGAACGAATTGAGTCGATTATTCGTGAAAAAGCGAATTAGAATCAATAAAATATGATTATTTAAGAGAAATCGCTTTATTTTTTCCTCCAAATCCCTTAATATTAGAGAAACGAGACTTTTTTTACGAATTTTTGTTGGCATAGGAGGATAAGTATTCATGACAGAAGATAATCTAGTAGAAAACAGCAATGAAACAATGGAAGACGCAATGAATAGCGTTCAGGAAGTTAACGTGGGGGATATCGTTAAAGGCGAGGTTCTTGCAATTGAAGACAAACAGGTAATTGTCGGAATTGAGGGAGCGGGTGTTGAAGGTGTTGTACCTGCGAAAGAACTTTCTACTTCTCAGGTAGAGGATATCAATGATTTAGTAAAAGTACATGATATTCTGGACTTGGTTGTTATTACTTCAATTGGCAAAGATAAAGAGAACGGCAGTTATCTATTGTCTAAGCGCCGTTTAGATGCAAAAAAAGTTTGGGAAGAGATCGAAACAGATTTCCAGGCAGGCAAAATTATTGAAGCACCGATTACAAACGTTGTAAAAGGGGGCTTGGTTGTTGATGTTGGGGTACGAGGATTCGTACCGGCTTCAATGGTCGAAGATCATTTTGTCGATGATTTTTCTGAATATAAAGGAAAAACAATGAGATTCAAAATTATTGAAATTGAACCTTCTGAGAATCGGTTGATTCTATCTCATAAAGCTGTAGTTGAAGCAGAGAAGGAAGAACACAAAAAAGAAATTCTTGCTGATCTGCATGACGGAGATGTTGTAGACGGGAAAATTGCAAGATTAACTGATTTTGGTGCATTTGTTGATTTAGGCGGAATTGACGGTCTGGTTCACGTTTCAGAAATCGCTCATCATCATGTTGATAAACCAAGCGATGTACTGAATGTAGGAGACGAAGTGAAAGTTAAAATTCTTTCAATCACTCCTGATGAAGAACGTATTTCATTATCCATCAAAGAAACGCTGCCTGGACCTTGGACAGATATTGAAGAAAAAGCTCCTGTGGGTGCTGTTCTTGATGGAATTGTAAAACGTTTGACAAGCTTTGGCGGATTTGTTGAAGTATTCCCAGGTGTGGAAGGACTTGTTCATATTTCTCAAATTTCTCACAAACACATTGCAACACCACATGAAGTTTTACATGAAGGTGACGAAATTAAAGTGAAGGTGCTCGATGTAAATGAAGAGGAGCATCGTATAGCTTTGAGTATTAAAGCATTAGAAGCGAAACCTGAAATGCAGGAAGAGCCTAAAGAAGTACAGGAATATGAATTACCTGAAGAAAATACTGGCTTCACCATGGGAGATATACTTGGTGATCAATTAAAAGCTCAGGAGACAGAGGACGAGTAATAGTGAAATAAAAGCTGCAGGAAACCCGATTGGTTTTCTGCAGCTTTTTTGTTAGTCAACTATCAAAATTGGATTTGGATGATTTTTGATAAAAAGTCAAAATTGAGCCATCCACTGTAGTTAATTCCACGTAATTTATTCCATCATCAGTACGTTTGATTACACAAGGCGTATTGTTAGAGGCTCTATTTACAAATGCAACTAGTTTATCTAATTTTATCGTAGGAATAATAGAGACAAGTTCTTTTCTTGGCTCTCCTTTAAATATATGGATTTTCACCGATTTTTGTGACCTATCGTAAAAATACTGGAAGGGAATCGTATAGGCTAAACCGTAAGCAGCTAAACCAGATGCATCTCTTTTTTCCACTTTTGTCAGCCAGCCGAGAAATGTATCAAACCAATGTAATGTCTTTTCTATATCAGAAGAATAATAGACCGCCTCTATACCTAGAGAAAGAGGACCTTCTGGCATGGTTGAATTTTCATCATTATTATACATACAAAACGCCCCCTTACTTAAAGTTTCTTTTATACTATCATTATAAGTAAAAAGCAACCTGTTTTCAAACAAGTAGAAAAAACTGACTTTTTTTTAAAACTGATTAGAAGTATTATTGATTAAGGATTTATTTTAAAAATACGATAAATTAATCAAATTAGTAAAATAAATTTTTGGAAATTGGTAAAAAGTATATATGAAAATATGTAAAATGAAAACAAACTAAAGATATTCATAGCATTCAATTAGAATGTTTTCGCATTCAAAAGAATGTGCAGTAAAAAAATAAGCTGGTGGTGAAATTAGCCTTCCTTTATAGCATGTCTGTGGCATCATCGATGAAATAGATAGAGATATTTGCTTTCTTTCAGAAATGGCATCAGGAATATTAATTTTAAGCTTTTTCCATTGGAAAAAGCTGTAACTTACTTACTAAAAAAATATTAGTTTTTTTTGATCATAAATATATAAGTGTATTCTATACCAGAAGAAATATAAAAAAATTTCTTGCATTTATTGACGATTATAATCTTTCAATTCATAATCTGACATGTTCTTTGAGTTTTTCTTGCATAATCATTGAATTATGAGGTAAACTAGACAAGATTGAAAACTGTCAAGGAGGTAGTTTTATATGGCAAATCCTACAATAGCAATTGTTGGTCGACCTAATGTCGGCAAATCGACAATTTTTAACCGTATAGCTGGTGAACGTATCTCAATTGTAGAAGATACTCCAGGAGTGACAAGAGATAGAATTTATGCAAAAGGTGAATGGCTTGGTCGTGAATTCAGCATTATTGATACTGGTGGAATTGATTTAGGTGATGAGCCTTTCATGGAGCAGATTAAGCATCAGGCTGAGATTGCGATCGATGAAGCAGACGTTATCATTTTAGTCGTCAGTGGTCGTGAGAGTGTCACAGATGCAGATGAAATGGTGGCAAAGATATTATATAGAAGCAATAAGCCGGTTATTTTAGCTGTTAATAAAGTTGACAACCCTGAAATGCGGGCAGAAATTTATGAGTTTTACGCTTTAGGACTTGGGGAACCGTTTCCTGTATCAGGCAGCCATGGCTTGGGAATCGGAGATGTTTTAGATGAAGCAGTGAAGCATTTCTCTACGGAAACGGAAGAAGAGGAAGAAGGGCTGATCAAATTCAGTTTGATTGGACGTCCAAATGTTGGAAAGTCTTCTTTAATCAATGCAATTTTAGGTGAAGATCGAGTAATAGTTTCAGAGATAGAAGGAACAACTCGAGATGCAATTGATACGTATTTTGAATCAGAAGATGGTCAGAAATTTTTAATGATCGACACAGCAGGTATGCGTAAACGCGGCAAAGTGTATGAGACAACTGAAAAATACAGTGTGATGCGGGCAATGCGGGCAATTGAACGGTCAGATATTGTTTTAATGGTTCTGAATGCCGAAGAAGGAATTAGAGAACAGGATAAAAAAGTTGCAGGCTATGCACATGAGGCTGGTCGCGGCATTGTGATTGTTGTCAACAAATGGGATACGGTTAAGAAAGAAACAAATACGATGCGTGAATTCGAAGAAGAAATTCGTGACGAGTTCCAATATCTTGATTACGCACCGATTATTTTTGTCTCAGCACTTACAAAACAACGGCTAAACAAATTGCCGGAGCTGATTGAAACAGTCAGTATGAATCAAAATCTGAGGATTCCATCAGCTTTACTGAATGATGTGATCATGGATGCGATAGCAATTAATCCAACACCAACAGACAAAGGCAAAAGATTGAAGATTTTTTATGCGACTCAGGTTGCGGTTAAACCGCCGACTTTTGTTATTTTTGTAAACGAAGAAGAACTGATGCATTTTTCATATGCTCGTTTTTTAGAGAATCAAATTCGAAATGCGTTCACCTTTGAAGGAACACCGATTAAAATTATCCCAAGAAGGCGAAAATAGTGCATTTTACCATAATGTCATCAAATGTTCAAACATATTGGAATATTTGATGATTTTTCAAAAAAAACTATTTAAATAGCGTTAAATCCCTTGCTATTACTAGTTTCCTATGATATCTTGTTAACAGAATATTGATCCGATTCAATATTTATATTTTGTCTTTGGACCACTCAAAGTCAAAATACATTTGATGTCTATTTTAGATATCCTATCCTTATGGAGGAGGTGAAATAATCCATGGCAAACAAAGCAGAATTAATCGAAAATGTTGCATCTTCAACTGGCTTAACAAAAAAAGACGCAACCGCAGCGGTAGATGCTGTATTTTCAACAATCCAAGAAACTCTTGCTAAAGGTGAGAAAGTTCAATTAATCGGTTTTGGTAACTTTGAAGTCCGCGAACGTGCTGCACGTAAAGGACGCAACCCACAAACTGGTAAAGAAATCCAAATCGCTGCAAGTAAAGTACCTGCGTTCAAACCAGGTAAAGCGTTGAAAGATGCTGTTAAATAGAGCAGTTCGGGGAACCCTTGATTTTCAAGGGTTCTTTATTTATTTCCGGGGAAAGTCAGTATCTGAACAAAATGATTAGAAAAATATTCCCTGCTTATAACCCAAATGATTTAAGTAATTTTTTCTCTCTATCCTGAAATAACTAGTTATTTAATTCTTAAATTTCATAATGATATCTATTGGTTTATTATTTTATTTGCTACAATAAATTTAAGCGTTTTCAACTAATCGATAATAAAAGTGACCAGTACTGAAGCGGCTGATCACTTTTTTATTTGCAGCAGGAAGCTGATTTTCCAGATTCAAAAAATAAATTCATTTTTTCTGTAACCATTTCAACACTGAGACGTATTTAGAGTGAAGGGGGTCAAAAGGTGGATGGGTTTGACGGGGATTTTACAAAGGAATTTAAAAGCTGTCAGCAAGAGCTTTTTCGCTATGCTTTTCATCTGACAAAAAACAGAGAACAGGCGGATGATTTAATTGGAAACGCCTGGTACAAGTATCTTTTGAATATTGAAAAGATCAACAGTTCCCAGAGAAAATTCTGGCTGCTTCGAGTGATTTATAACGAATTTATTGATTCTCAACGAAAAAAGAAAAGATGGCGGTTAACATCTCTTTCTAATAATAAAAAAAACAGTTTACTACAGACAGAATCAATTGAAGAAGCATTGGAAAAGAAAGTTGAGAAAGAGAATCTGTTGGCAATTATTGCCAGTCTGGAGTTTCCTTATCGCGAAGTTTTTTCATTTTTACTTTTCAGAAATGTCGGTTACGGAGCTCCAAGCCTTTTTTGGAATGAACAGCAGTCAAATAAAGACAATCTTGTACAGAGGACGCAAAAAGATAAAGGAGAGGATACTAAATGGGTGAACATGAGAATTTTAAAATACTTTTAGAAAAATATCAATATGGTCAGCTTTCTGAAGAAGAAAAATAATATGTAGAGGAAGAGTTGAAAAAAGCAGAAGCGATTCAGGACTACCTGTTTTCTTTGGAAGATTTACCGAAAAATAAAGAAATTCCGATTTTTGAGACGGAAGATGTTAAACATATTCAAAAAGTTATTCAAAAAAAATGGCTGAAGCAAGGGATAATTACAGGAATAATTGTTCTATTTGTCCTGTTGGGAGGATACTTTTTAGGGGGACCGCTGCTTAACCAGTTATACTTCAATCCATTGAAGGGGCAAAGTGAGAATACCTATAGTGATTTTGAATTGTATGAACGAATTAAGGATAGTCTGTCTCCGGATGGGCCTAATTTAACAAGTGTTAATATTCAACAGACTGGAATTGGTACCTATCAAGTAGATGGGCAGTATGTTGATGTTTTCAGAAATAACTATCAGCTGCAGTCCATCACAATTAAAAAAGATGAAATAGATTACCAGCCGGTAACCTCATACTATCATTCTTTTCTCCCTTCAAGCTGGATTTCAACAGAAAAGATGTTTGGCAGTAAACCAAACCCTGACTTAGCGGAACTAAAAGAACGAATCAATGGTATGCCTAAAAGCAGCTATTTAAAAATCAAATTGTATTTTGAACCTTATAAAAAAGTTGAATTGAATCAGGTTCAGTCGCTTGTAAAACAAAATGAGCTTGAGTATGTGCTGGGAGCTGGAATATTATCTACTGATTATTCCTATCTAGGTACTTCTAATTTTGGACTCAATTTTGGTAAAAGCTACTTGAGAATATTCAATCAGGAAGACGCAGTAAGTCATAGAGAACAACTGGAGCAGCTGAATGAAAAATATCCGGAGCTTTTTCCGTCAAATAATATCAGAATCAGCATGGATTCTGATAAGTTGGAGCAGCATTATTTATCCATGCTGAGTTATTTGATTGATCAGGAAGAGTTGGGAACCGAAATTGAAAAAGTCTACTTCCCTCAAGTATATAATCCTTCAACTGAGGAAGAAAAAGAGCTTTATGCCTCATATCCGAAATATATTGACAGCCTTAAAGAAGCAAAAACGATTGTTGAGAAAAATGGTCTGATTGTCAGTACCTTAACCATTGTTATTCAGCCGTATCAATTTGAATCCTTAATTGACGATGAGATAATTTCAGGAGTTGGACTTGAAGGTGTTGAAATTGAGAACAATTTTTTGTGGAGCGATTTATAGGGATAGCGTAATAATTACTCATAAAAAATGAAGCGTACAGTAGGGATGAGAACAAACTGTTTTCGCTTCATTTTCTTTTTATTCTATTATCCAAAGCATTTTGAACAAGGAGTCAACCCCATACTTTGAGCTGCCTCCAGACTAGCAGGTGTATATGTTCCGTTGCCGCATTTTCGTGTATGATAATGTGCGCCGGTTTTCGTTACTAAAACGGTTTGTTCATTGGTTTGTTCCTGCAGAGCCTCTTCTTTCTGCATTTCGGCTGCTGCCTGAACTTCCTGATTCCTAATATTTTCATCAATTGCATTTAGTCTGGCTGTCAAATCTGAATTGTGCGCAGGTAGTCCATTCACAGAAGCTAACGCAGCCTCATAATTTTCTCTCGTAAGATTTGCCTCTGCGGCAGCTACCGCAGAAAAGGCTTCAGCTGTCTGAGCTGCAAGTTCTTCTGCTTTTTTAGCCTCTTCATCTGCAATTCTTATTTCTTCTGCTTTCTTTGAAATGAAGGGGCCTGATGCAATTAGATCAACATAACTATAGTTGCCGATCCCATCTTTATCGACAGAAACTTTTACACTTGTATTCGAAGTGTTTGTGAGAGCATAATTATATTCAAAGTAGCCTTCTGAATCAGAAGTTATTTCGCTGATTGTTCCAATTTTGACAGTTGCATTGGGTTTTGTTGTACCACTTATTAAAATCAGACCCTCTTCATCTGATTCCAGCCTGCTTTCAATGACCAGTTCAAGGATTTTTGGCTCAGATAAACTTGACCTGGTTGTCGAAATAATCGTAGAATTTTTCCTGGATATATCTGGATTTTTCTCAACAGATTCATTTTCTTTTGGAACTGTTATTCCCAATAAAATAAAAGAAATAATCAGTATGCCGATAGAAATATTCCTCGATCGTTTATTCGGTTTTTTTCGAATAAAGTACCATGTAGCAAACGCACTGCAAATAATTCCCAACGCAAATAAATTATCCATTTTCTTTCCCCGTTCCGTGTTATAATACTAGTGCTCTGATCAAATTATAAATTACTATAAAAGATAGTCTGCAAATGATGTCAATGACAAGAGCAAGCAACTTCAAATAGCTTGACTCCAGTTAGGGATAAAATCGGTGTTTTCTTCCGAGTTGCTCCTGTGCTGGCTGCACGTTTCTTGAATTAGAAGCCTAACTTAGCTTTAAACTGGTCAACACAATAGCTGCAATCTATTCATTTATTTGTTATTCAAAATGCACCTCCTGTGATTCATTCCAACAGAATGTTTTTTTGCTGAATAAAATGGTCAATGTGTATCCTTTGAGTTTTTATTTCTGCTCCAAAGTATCTTATTGATGTACATTTGTATGTATAGCTTAACATAAATTGGAAATAATAGGAATAAAAAATAAGAAACTAAGATAATTGCGTATCTTTTAGCTTATAGTGAATACTCAGCAGAAAAGCAATCTCTGATTAAAAAATCAGTCTATTTACTTTTATTTCCTGCAGATTCTTTTTGAAAGAGCCTGGAATAACAATTTTTCGGGTGTTTAAAATATCTGTTGAAGGGGAAAGATGGTAGAATAAAATCAGGGAGGTGCTCTATGGAAGTTCTTTACGAAAAAGATGAGCAGCAAAGCCTGGTTGTTTATGGCGAGACAGTAGCATCATTATTAAAAGAAGAGCAGTTTGAAGAAAAGCATATTTTGCTGGTAACAAATCAAAAATATTACGACCTTTTTTCAGATAAGCTGATTCGTTTATTTAATCATCGTCAAAACCTTGACTGGTACATATGCAGTAATGATGCCCACTGTAATAATTTTAGTGAATTGGCATCTTTGTTGGCTTTTATTGGAGCATTTCCAATTTCAAAAGACTATATGCTGATTGGAATAGGAAATGAAGGAGTCATGCATCTTTCTTCTTTTATTGATCGAACAGCACCATTTAAAATAAATACATGGCAGCTTCCGCTTTCTCTGCAAGCCTTAAGTAAAGCAATTTCAGGTTATGGGCTAATAGAGCTGAATCGTCAGAAAGCATTGCAGTCTATTTCACTGGCAGAAAAAATTATCTATGATCAAACGATGATAAAAAAAGACGGTGATAGTCAGTTGGCTGATTTTATGGTATTTATTCAGTGCGGGATTGTTTGCAGCCATAATTTCTTAAGGGATCTGTTTCGGAATTTTTCTGACAAACAACGGTTGAATCAACAATCCTTTAACGGACTTTTAAATCCATTGCTTCAGTTTTATGAAAAGCAGGGGAATTCAATTCAGGAATTTGGCTATATTTTTGAAAAAGCATTTTACGCTGTAGATGGCGGACATCTTCTTTCGAACTACATGAAGCAGCTGCTGGGTATCTTATTACAGCTATTATGGTCCCAACAAAAAAATGGATTTTCGTTTCATTTTGAAAATTTCCTAATCTGGCTGATGCGTTTAGGCTATCCTGTTGAATTTCCGAAGCAAATATTTACCAGTGATTATGTGCAGGAGCTTTTGACCTGCAGCGAGAATTTTGGGAAATCTTTATTATTACAGGATATAGGGGTTCCTGAAGAGAAAGTAAACTTTGATGCAGAACAACTGCTTCTGACAGTAGAGGAATACAGGAAATTGATTGACAAGATAGAAAAAGGACAGTGAAAAAATGACATATAGTGAAAAGATGTTGCAGGCTCTGCATGCAGAAAATCTGGCAGAAGCACAGCTGATGCTGATAGAAGCATTGAAAAATGATGATGAAGATACCTTAGTTCAACTTGGAGAAGAATTGTTGTCTATTGGTTTTTTAGAAGAGGCAAAACTGATTTTTGAACAATTGCTTTCAAAATTTCCGAATGCAGAAGGTCTGAATTTACCATTAGCGGAAATTGCTGTAGAGAATGATCAGTTTGATGAAGCTCTTGCTTATCTGGAAAAAGTACCTGAAAACAGCCCAAGTTATCCTCAGGCTCTATTGATTTTAGCAGATCTTTATCAAGTGATGGGAATTCCGGAAGTTAGTGAAGCCAAACTCAGAGAAGCACAGCAGCTTCTTCCTGAAGAACCGCTGATTCAATTTGCGTTGGGTGAGCTGTATTTTGTGAACGGACAGTTCGCTGAAGCCGCAATACAATATGCAGAGCTGTTGGAACAGGGAGAGGAAAATGTTTCTGGGGTTTCGATCAATGAACGTTTAGGTACCAGTTACAGTATGCAGGGACATTTTGAAGAAGCTGTCCCTTTTCTGGAAAATAGTTTAAAAGAACAACAGACAGATGATCGTCTGTTTCAATTGGCCTTCACCTACATTCAGATGCACGAAAACCAAAAAGCTATTATTTTATTCCAGCAGCTCAGAGCCCTAAATCCGCATTATCAATCTCTTTATTTTTATCTGGGAGAAGCTCTTCAGGAAGAAGAATTACTGGAAGAGGCGCAGGAGGTCTTGGAGGAGGGAATCCACGAGAATCCGTTTCAGGTCGATCTCTATCAATTAGCTTCAGAAAATGCTTATCGGCTGCATGATATTGAAAAATCAGAAAAATTGTTGAAACAGGCAATTGAATTGGGAGAAAAATCAGATGAATCATTACTGACACTCAGCAATTTATATAGAACAGAAGAGCGTTTTGACGAAGTCATTCAGACTCTTGAAAAAATGGAAGAAAAGGGACACCCATACGCAGAATGGAATCTTGGGAATGCCTACAATGAACTGGAAAAGTTTGATCAGGCAAAACGCCATTACCAGCAGGCATATCAGGAATTGGCACATGAACCGGACTTCTTAAAAGAATATGGACTTTTTCTAAGAGAGGAAGGAATGCTTTCAGAAGCCAAAGATTTGTTCCAGCGCTATCTGACAATAGAACCAGGTGATAATGAGGTTTTATCTTTACTAGATGACATCGGGGAAGGTTAGGCGATATTATGGAAATTAATGTAGCAGAAAAAAAGAGTTTTTTGGTTTGGCTGGTGAACAATATTTCCTTTCCAAAACGTGAAGTAATCTGGATATTGAATTATTTGATTAATCATGAAGTGATTTTAAATAATGTATCATTTGTAGAGTATGCAAATAAAACAGATCGCGGGATTCAAATTGCTTCAGCAAGCGCAGATTATGAACCGATTATATTATATCTTCAAGGAAAAACCTTTACGGATACGGATCAGATTTTTCATGAGATCCGAATGAACTGGAAAGATCGTCTGTACCTTGAATGTATTTTTGATAAGGCATTCCAGAATACGGAGTATCTTTCTATACTTGAAGACAATCCTTTTTCCCCTTGGAAAGAGAATATCAGCGATGAAACGGTTCAAAAAATAAATGCTTATTTTGAGCATCAAGAACATACTGCCCGTATGGCGCTGCTTCGTTCACAGATTGATCAGTCATTGGAAGATGGAAACCACGAAGCCTTTCTAGAATTGTCTGATGAACTGAATCGAATGAAGCAGTTGTATCATTAAGAAGCTTTGATGTTTACAATACTAAAAAAGGAAGAGTTTGGGACAGAAATAAAGTTCCAAACTCTCTTCATATCTACACCCGAATAAACGGCGGTACAAAAGCAACTCCTTCGGAATTAAGCCGAACTATCCTGAAAATATGAGGAGCTATTTTCGGATATTCCTTCTTAATTCTCGGAGCTGATCGTTTTTGTCCCGACCTCTTCTTTTTTAGGCATTTTTCTAAATAGTTTCTTTTCAGGCTTTGCATAGGTAAAGCCTTCGCCAATCGCCTCGTGTACATTTGTAACGGAAATAAATGCTTTTGGGTCCAGTTCGTGAACGATTCGTTTAATCTCTATAATTTCACTTGGGCTGACAACAACATATAAGATCTTTTTGTCGATTTGAGAATAACCGCCTGTTCCGGAGAGATAGGTTACTCCCCGTTCCAGCATTGCCATAATCACTTCACCAATGTCTTCTGAACAGTTTGAAATGACTAACATTCCTTTGGCTGAATAAGCACCATCCAGGACTGAGTCCACAATTTTGCTGAAAACAAATGAAACAATTAGCGTATACATTATTCGTTTTACATCCAAATAGGTTAAGGATAATGTTAATACAAAGACATCAAAGAGAAGTAGAGAACGTCCCATACTGACTCCGAAATTCTTCTCTAGTATCCTCGCAATAACATCGCTTCCTCCAGTAGTTCCACCCACTCGATAAATCAAACCGCTGCCTGCACCTCCCGCCAGTCCTGCCAGCAAAGAAGCAATTAGAAGATCATGGTCTAAATTAATGGAAACTGGAAAGCGTTGAAAAATCCACAGAAAGGCAGAAAGTGAAAGTGTCCCGATAATCGTATAATAAAAGGCGTGCTTTCCCAATATTTTTCCGCCAATTAGAATCAGCGGGATATTAATAAGCAAAGTAGAATAGGCTGGATCAATGTTGAAGAGTGCCAGTAAAATCAGTGTAATACCGGTAACACCGCCTTCAGCAAGATCATTTGCGATATTTATATTTACAAGACCAAAAGCATAAAGTGCCGTCCCAAATAAAATAATAATACTATCTTTAACATAAAAACTTTTTTCTTCCATATGCTCACCTCCTTTTCCTTCATCACTGTATCACTCAATACAAAAAACAACAAGAAGAATCTTTTCAACTGAAAAAGTTTTTGATAAGATGTCAAAGAAGGAAGGTTGTGAATGAAATGACAGAAAAGTCAGAATCACTAAGAGCCATGCAGAAAGAAGTAGATACGTATATTCAACAGTTTAAAGCAGGTTATTTTTCACCGTTGAGCCAGATGGCCCGTTTAACAGAAGAAGTGGGAGAACTTGCCAGAGAGATCAATCATTACTACGGAGAAAAACTAAAAAAAACGGATGAACAGCTAAAAACAGTGGAAGAAGAACTGGGAGACGTCTTATTTGTCACAATGATTATGGCCAATTCTCTTGATATTGATCTGACAGAAGTGTTTAATAGAAATATGGATAAATTTAACAAACGGGACAACTACCGTTTTGAGAGAAAGGATGGAAAAACACATGATTAAAATAACAATAGCCGGATTTAAAGGGAAGATGGGGAGTACTGCACTGAATATGGTGTTAAATGACCCGGAGCTGGAACTGGTAAGTGTGTTGGACCCTTTTGCAGAAGAAAAAAATATTAATGAAATCCCTGAATACCGTTCGTTGGACATCCCTGTTTTTAAGACAAAAGAGGCATTGCTCCCCACAAAACCAGATGTCTGGATTGATTTTACAGTTCCGGCTGTTGCCTACGAAAATACGCTCTTTGCCGTTGAAAATAAGATTGCTCCAGTTGTTGGAACAACAGGCTTTACAGAAGAACAAATTGAGACCTTGAAAAAAAAGTCAGGAGAACTTAAAGTTGGCGGTTTGATTGCGCCTAATTTTGCAGTCGGAGCTGTTTTAATGATGCAGTTCGCCCAGAAAGCAGCTGAATATTTTCCGGATGTGGAAATTATTGAACTTCATCATGACTTGAAACTGGATGCACCTAGCGGAACAGCAATTAAAACAGCCGAAATGATGGCTGAGGTTCGCCAGGAAAAGCATCAAGGTCATACGGAAGAAAAAGAGCTGATTCCAGGAGCACGTGGAGCAGATTATGAAGGAATGAAGATTCACAGTGTACGGCTGCCAGGACTGATTGCCCATCAGCAAGTTCAATTCGGAGGAACTGGAGAAGGACTGCTGCTTCGTCATGATTCATATGACCGCAGCTCATTTATGACTGGCGTTGCACTGGCTTGTAAAAAAGTCGTTGGTTTAAATAAGTTGGTTTACGGATTGGAAAATCTATTATGAAATTGGATATCATGCCAGAAGAATTTGTCAAAGCACTTGGTGTTATTAAAGAAATTGAGCTTCATGGATTTGAAGCTTATTTTGTAGGCGGCAGCGTAAGAGATGCCTTGCTTGGGAAAAAAAGTCATGATGTCGATATTGCTACAAGTGCGTATCCTGAAGAAATCAAGAGAATTTTTAAGCGGACTGTAGATGTAGGTATTGATCATGGAACAGTATTAGTCTTATATGAAGATTCTCAATATGAAATTACAACCTTCAGAACGGAATCAACCTATCAGGATTTTCGAAGACCAGATAAAGTGACATTTGTCCGATCACTCGAAGAAGATCTAAAAAGAAGAGATTTCACGATTAATGCCTTGGCACTAGACAAGGAAGGTACAGTGATTGATCTGTTTCATGGATTGGATGATTTGAAAAATGGGGTTATTCGTGCAGTTGGGAATCCCAAAGAGCGATTTCATGAAGACGCGCTGCGTATGATGAGAGGGCTTCGCTTCGCCAGTCAGCTTGATTTTACGATTGAGACAGAAACGCTCAAAGCAATTTATACCTTCCATGCGCTGCTTTCCAAGATATCTGTAGAACGTATTTCTGTAGAGTTCTCAAAACTATTGTTGGGAAACAACAGACAAAAGGGGTTTAGCCCGTTTATAGAAACTGAATGTTATCGAAATTGTCCCGGTTTGGCAGAACATCTGAACGGCCTGCTTCGTTTTTCAGCGCTGCCGAATTTTCCAATAGAAGAAGAACGTCAGGCATGGGCGCTGCTGATTAAGGAGCTGCCAGTTCCCAATAAGGAGATTCGTCTGTTTCTAAAAAAGTGGAAGCTGTCGAATCAAATGATTCATGAAACAGCAGAACTGGTCTGCTTTTTGAATAAGAGGTTGGAAGGAGATTGGTTGCCGGAAGCTCTTTATCGTGCCGGTCTTGATCGGGCATTAGCGGTTGAAAAGCTATTGTCTTTTTATAATCTGAAAGGTAAACTAAAAGAGACGGAAGAACAATTTTTAGCGTTACCAATCAAAGAAAGAAAGCAGCTGGCAATTACAGGGAACGATTTAATGACAATTATTGACAGGAAGCCTGGAAAATGGCTGGGTTTATTGATTGATTATCTTGAGAAATCTGTTATCAATAACGAGATTTCAAATGATAAAGAGATGCTAATTTCTTGTTCAAAAAAAATTATTGAGCAGCAGGATTTTCAAGGCTGAGTATTTATCGCTTCAATTTCACCTTGAAAATTATTTTGTTGCCAATTTTACAGGTAATGAAACAAATTGTTTTTGAAAATAAAAGGAGTGGAAGAAATGGATACTTTTTCCAAAAAATTTGTTGTTAAAGAAGAACACACTGCTAAAAATGCTGGGTCCGGTGATCTGGATGTACTTGCAACACCGGTAATGATTGCTATGGTAGAAAATACTGCAAAGGATTTTCTGGGAAAAGAATTGGCTGACGAAGAAACAAGTGTTGGGACTTCAATTAATGTGAAACATTTACATCCATCAAAAGTAGGGACTGAGATTACTGTTAATGTAAAATGTACAGAGCAGGAAAAAAATAAAATCGGCTTCTCTTTTGAAGTGATGGATGAAGATAAGCTTGTTGCAACAGGTGAGCATTATCGTGCAGTGATATTAACAGAAATTTTTCTGAGCAAACTGGGTTAGCACAACAAAGCGTTTTTTTAGTCACTTGTCCGTAAATATGCTAAACTGAAAAGTGTGTTAAGACTATTTTTTAAGGAGATAATATTATGGCAAGAGAAATGACCGGGTTAAAATTTTATTTTAGAAATGGCGAGACTTGGACAATTAACCGCCGCTACATTGGAGATTTGTGGATCAAACAGATAACTACAAGCTTTGGACGTATCAATGGCAGTGAATTTGTAGAAATTCATCCATGTGCCGGTTTTAAAATCGAGATTTTTCAGGAAGGCGATCATGTTCAAACCCATGATATCAACATGGGCGGCTTAGAATCAGGAATGTTCGCACGAGCTTTGAAATACGAAGATATCGAACGTATGGAAATTTTATACAAAAGCGGTACGCCTGATTTAGTTTACTTCCCATACAAAGACAAAAGTGATGAAGGCTTGGATAATGTTTATCAATCAACAAAAATCAGTGAAAAAACAAACAGTCTGTACATTGTAATTGATCCAACTCAAACGGTTGATGATATTTACGCATCTGAATTATAATTCAATATTCTATTTGGACACCTCTTCTGACGGAGGTGTCTTTTTATTAACGGTTTTAGTCGGTTTTAATCAATAAAGATGCTGAACAAAAATATGCGTAACTGCATGTGGTAAAGTGTTAAGTCATCAACAGTTAATCGGAAATTATATTCTTAGACAGTTCATACACTAACCCTCTGAATTTAAAAGCATAATTAAAAAGAACTTTTCTTTTTTTAATTTATTTGTTGACAATGGTTATAGATAAGCTTATACTTATTTCAATTCTTAAAAACAGTAGTGGAGTGATTGACATGAAAAAAGCAATTAAGAAACATTCACAACTGAATAAGTATTACTTTAGCTATTTTAGATGAGTTTGTATTCATGAGTATCATGGGTGCAAACAGTGCAAAACGCAAGTTTGTATCTATGATGGCTAAAGAATTTCAACATGACTTTCAAGCCGCGTAGATGAAAATCTATAGTGGCTTTTTCTTTAATTTTTTTTGCGAGGTACTCACTGTAGATTTTCTGTAAAATTTCAGTGGGTATCTCGCTTTTTATTTTGATTTTATGGAGGTTGAAGGATGGAGAACAAGATTACAGGACACACCCGATTGGTCGGATTATATGCAACTCCGATTCGACACAGTGTTTCACCTATGATTCAGAACACAGCATTCCAGGCACTCGGGATCGATGCAGTATATCTGGCATTTGAGCTTGGAACGGATCGTCTGCCGCAGGCGATTGATTCAATACGTAATTTAGACATGCTGGGTGCAAACCTGTCCATGCCGAACAAAATGGCTGCAGTTCCTTTGATGGATGATTTAAGTGAAGCAGCCAAGCTGGTTGGCGCTATCAATACGATTGTTAATGTGAACGGTAAGCTGACTGGTCATATTACAGACGGTACTGGATTTATGCGAAGCTTAAAAGACATGGACATCGATATCATCGGACGAAAGATGACACTTATAGGAGCAGGCGGGGCAGCAACAGCAATTATTGTACAAGCTGCACTTGATGGTGTGAAAGAAATTGCCGTTTATAATCGCAGAGATGAATTTTTTGAAAAAGTAAAAGAAAAGCTGACTTATATAAAGCAGCAGACAGACTGCAATATTCATTTGCATGATTTGGAAAATGAAAGCGAGCTGGCAGCAGACGTAAAAGACAGTACATTGCTGGTTAATGCTACAGGGGTAGGAATGAAGCCGGATTTGGAAGCTGCTCCTATCAGTGATTTTTCAATCATCACAAAAGATCTGGCGGTATTTGATGTCATCTATACTCCAAGAGAAACTCGATTGTTGAAAGAAGCAAAAGCCAGAGGCGCAAAAACAGCCAATGGACTTGGGATGCTTTTGTATCAGGGCGCCGCAGCATTTGAGCTTTGGACGGGTAAGGAAATGCCAATAGAAACAGTAAAATCTATTATTGAAAACAGCTAATAAAACATACAAAGAAAACTCAGGAGGAATTTAATTATGATTGTTATTATGAAAGCTAATGCAACGAAAGAACAGGTAGATTCAATTATCAATAGAGTCAAAAAAGAGGGATTGGATGTTCAGATTAATCAAGGAAAAGACCATGTAGTTATCGGACTTTTAGGAGATACCAGAAAAATGCAGGATGTTGCTTTTAACAGCTATGAAGGGGTAGAAAACACCGTTCGTATTTCCAATACTTACAAACTGACATCAAGAGAGTTTCATCCACAGGATACAGTTGTTGATGTAGATGGTGTTAAGATCGGAAATGGCGAATTTGTCACAATGGCCGGTCCTTGTTCCATTGAAGGATTGGATCAGATTAGAGAATGTGCAAGAATTGCTAAAGCAGGAGGAGCTCAGATTTTACGAGGGGGAGCTTTTAAACCGCGGACGTCTCCATACGCTTTTCAGGGACTGGAAGAAGAAGGGTTGAAATTCATTCGTCAGGCAGCAGATGAGCTCGGAATGAAGGTTATTACAGAAGTAATGGATGAAGCCCATATTGACATGGTTGCTGAATACAGTGATATTTTGCAAATTGGCGCCCGCAATATGCAGAACTTTAAACTGTTGGCATCTGTCGGGAAGACAGGAAAACCAATTGGCTTAAAACGCGGAATTTCAGGTACAATTGATGAGTGGCTGAATGCAGCGGAATATATCGCTGTTCAAAACAATAATAATGTGATTTTTATTGAACGGGGAATCCGCACCTACGAAACAGCAACACGAAATACATTTGACTTAAGCGCAGTTCCATTAATAAAAAAACTGAGCCACTTCCCAATTATTGTAGATCCAAGCCATGGAACAGGAATTTGGGATCTGGTGCCGCCTATGGCTCGCGCAGGAGTTGCAGCAGGAGCAGACGGTATGATTGTGGAAATTCATCCAGATCCGGCAAATGCATGGTCTGACGGACCTCAGTCATTGAACGAAAAAACTTACCTGCGAATGATGGCAGAAGTTCAAATAATGGAAAAAGCGATGAAAGAGATTCGAAATCTGGACAAATAAATCAGCATCGCTTCAATGAATGAGTATAAAAGAAAGCAGGGATTATATGTTAACAGTTACCCTTCCAAATCACAGCTATGAGATTATCATTGAAAAAAACAGTCTGTCTCGTCTGGGAGAGTGGGTTCAGCAATTATGGAAACCTCAAAAAATCGCAGTAATCACAGATCGTACAGTAGATAAAATTTATAGTTCAACGGTACTTGAGCAATTATCAGTTGCAGGGTTTGATGTTACTAAATTTGTAGTACCGGCAGGAGAACCCAGTAAAAATTTAACAAATACTGAAAAAATCTATGATCATCTGGCTGAAAATCAGTTTACTCGAAGTGATGGAATTATTGCACTTGGAGGTGGTGTGATTGGTGACCTGGCAGGTTTTGCTGCTGCGACATATATGCGTGGTATTCATTTTCTGCAGGTACCAACTACACTACTTGCTCAAGTTGACAGCAGTATCGGAGGAAAAACGGGTGTTAATACTAACCGAGCAAAAAATTTAGTTGGTGCATTTTGGCAGCCGGACGGTGTCCTGATTGATCCTGAAACATTGAAAACGTTAGAAAACAGACGTTTGAAGGAAGGGATTGCTGAAATCATAAAATCTGCAGCAATCGCCGATAAAGAGCTCTGGGGAAAACTGCAGCAGTTAAAAGATGAACAGGATCTGCTGCAGCATGCTTCTGAAATTATTACTGATTGTTTAAAGGTAAAAAGAAAAGTTGTAGAAGAAGATGAACTGGACAATGGCATTCGGCTGATCTTAAATTTTGGTCACACGATTGGTCATGCCATTGAAAATACAGCTGGTTATGGTGTTGTCAGTCATGGGGAAGCCGTAGCAATAGGAATGGTTCAGATGAATCAAATTGCTGAAGAAAAAGGGTTGACTCCAAAAAATACGACAAACCAGTTAATTGAGTTAATAGAAAAATTCGGTTTACCTGCTACTTATGACAATTGGCAGGAAGAAACATTGTTTCAAGCGCTGACTCATGATAAAAAAACCAGAGGTACATCAATAAAGATTATTTTACTTGAAACAATTGGTCAGGCAAAAATTGAAACAGTTAGCATTGAAGAGATGAAGGACTATTTGAAAAGGAGCTGAGCTTAGTGAGATTTATTACAGCAGGTGAATCACACGGACCTGAATTAACAGCAATTATTGAAGGACTGCCTGCAGGGCTTCCTTTAAGTGCAGAGGATATAAATTTTGAACTCGCCCGTCGTCAAACCGGCTATGGCAGAGGTGGAAGAATGCTGATTGAAAAGGATATGGTGCGTATCACATCAGGTGTTCGTCACGGAAAAACTCTGGGATCTCCAGTTACTATGATTGTGGAAAATAAAGACTGGAAAAACTGGCAGTCTGTAATGTCGGTTGAACCGGTGTCTGAAAAAGAAAAAAATATTCGCAGAGTCAATAAGCCAAGACCGGGGCATGCGGATCTGGTAGGGGGGATTAAGTACGAGCATGATGATTTGAGAAACGTACTTGAACGATCTTCAGCAAGAGAAACAACGATGCGTGTAGCAATTGGCGCTGTTGCCAAGAAGCTTTTGAAAGAGCTTGATATCGAGGTGGCCGGGCATGTTGTAGTACTTGGAGGAATTAAAGCCGAGATCCCTGAAAATATGACGATATCTGAAGTGAGAAACAGATCAGAGCAGTCAGAGGTACGAGTCGTTGACCCTTCAGTCGAGGAAAAAATCAAAACACTGATTGATCAAACTAAGAAAAATGGCGATACGATTGGTGGGGTTGTCGAAGTATTAGTTGGCGGTGTCCCTGTCGGATTGGGCAGCTATGTCCAATGGGATCGAAAACTTGATGCCAAAATTGCACAGGCAGTTGTCAGCATCAATGCATTTAAAGGTGTGGAATTTGGTATCGGCTTTGAAATGGGGCATAAACCTGGCAGTCAGGTGATGGATGAAATCATTTGGGATAAACAAACCGGTTATACAAGAACATCTAATAATCTGGGTGGTTTTGAAGGCGGAATGACCAATGGCATGCCCATCATTGTGCGTGGGGTAATGAAACCTATTCCTACACTGTACAAACCACTCCAAAGCGTGAATATTGATACTAAAGAAGCCTATAAAGCAAGTGTTGAACGATCAGACAGCACCGCAGTGCCTGCTGCCAGCGTCGTTTGTGAAGCAGTAGTAGCAACCGAGATTGCTCAAGCAGTGCTGGAAAAATTCGGCAGCGATTCATTCGACCAAATGAAAAAGGAAATAACGGATTATCGTCTTTACACTCAGCAATTTTAACCAACTACAAAAATCGGGGTGTGAAGAGAAATGAAACAAAATGTATTAATCATTGGGCTAGGACTGATTGGCACGTCACTGGCACTGGTAATCAGAAAAGAACATCCCAAAACAGTTATTATCGGAATGGATATCGAAAAAAGCTCAGAAGATTTTGCTTTGAAAAGAGGACTAATAGATAAAATTGCGGCTTCAATTGAAAGTGAAGCTCCGAAGGCTGATGTAATTCTGCTGTGCTCTCCTGTTGAAGTAGTTAAGAAGCAGCTGTTGATACTAAGCAAGCTTCGGCTGAAAGAGGAAGTAATCATCTCTGATGTGGGCAGCACCAAACAGGAAATTGTTGCCGAGGCAGAAAAGCTGAAGCTGCATTCATTTATTGGCGGCCATCCCATGGCAGGTTCACATAAGTCGGGGGTTACAGCAGGAGATGAGCGGCTCTTTGAAAATGCGTATTATATTTTAACCCCTAATGTTCTGACAAAACCGGAATATATAAGTTCATTAAAAGAGCTTTTGAAAGGGACAAATGCGAAATTTGTGATATTGACGACAGAGGAGCATGATAAAATCACAGGGATGCTAAGCCATTTACCGCATATTATTGCTGCAGGACTTGTCAATCAAAGCAAGGACTTCACCACCCGACATCCAAGAGCAAAACAATTGGCTGCCGGAGGGTTCAGAGATATGACACGAATTGCATCTTCTGATCCTGAAATGTGGACAGATATATTGATGAGCAACAGAGAAAAGCTTTTGGAGCTGATTTCAAGCTGGCAATCTGAAATGAATCAGGTTTCTAAGTGGCTGAAAGAGGAAAACAGATTGGCTGTTTTCCAGTTTTTCCAGGAAGCAAAAGAGACACGAAATCAAATGCCGATCCATAAAGAAGGTGCTATTCCAGCCTTTCACGACTTATTCATAGACATTCCAGATATTCCAGGAGTTATTGCGGAAATTACGGGAATTATCGGAAAAGCAAATCTATCTCTAATTAATTTGAAAATTCTTGAAACCAGGGAAGATATTTTTGGAATTTTGCAGCTGACATTTAAAAGAGAACAAGACTTGACAAAAGCAAAGGAAGTTATTGAAAAAGAAACGAATTATCTATGTTATGAAAAATAATAAAGGAGGGATATTTTGAAATTAGTAACGAATAAACAGCAGCTATCCGGAACAGTTCATGTACCCAGCGACAAGTCCATTTCACATAGAAGTATCATGTTCGGTTCGATTGCTTATGGTAAAACCGTGGTAAAAAATTTTTTACGAGGGGAAGACTGTCTCAGTACAATTGAAGCATTTAGAGCATTAGGTGTGAACATTGAAGACGATGGAGAAACTATTATTGTTCATGGCGAAGGTTTTGAAGGCTTGAAAAAACCTGCTAGGCAGATTGACGTGGGAAATTCAGGAACAACTATCCGCTTAATCAGCGGAATTTTAGCTGGCAGACCTTTTGCCTCAGAACTTTCAGGGGATGATTCAATTGCGAAACGTCCTATGGCCAGAGTGATGAACCCGCTCAATCAAATGGGAGCAGTATGCTCAGGTCATGAAGGAACAGAATTTCCTCCGCTGACAATAAATGGATCGGAGAAACTTCAGCCTATTCATTATGATATGCCTGTTTCAAGTGCCCAAGTCAAATCAGCTGTTCTATTTGCAGCATTACAGGCTGAAGGAATGACAACTGTTGTTGAAAAAGAAAAAACAAGAGACCATACTGAGGATATGATTCGCCAATTTGGAGGAAGCATTGCAGTAAATGATAGAGAAATTCAAGTGACTGGTCCTCAAAAACTGACTGGGCAGGAAGTTACTGTACCAGGAGATATTTCCTCAGCAGCATTCTTTTTAGCAGCTGGATTAATCATACCTGGAAGTAAAATTACATTGACAAATGTCGGCTTAAATCCTACACGAACCGGAATAATTGATGTTATTAAGCAAATGGGCGGAAAGATTACAATAGAAGAAGTGAGCAGCGAAAATAATAAGGCTGGTACACTCACCGTGGAAGCAAGCGAGTTAAAAGGGATCGAGATCAGCGGTGAGATTATTCCTCGTCTAATTGATGAACTGCCGATCATTGCTTTAATGGCCACTCAAGCAGAAGGAATCACCGTTATTCGCGATGCAGAGGAACTAAAAGTGAAAGAGACAAACCGTATTGATGCGGTTGCCAACGAGCTGAATAAGCTTGGAGCGGATATTACACCAACAGATGATGGTCTGATTATACGCGGAAAAACATCATTAAACAGCGGTCGTGTAACAAGCTATGGAGACCATCGAATTGGAATGATGCTTCAGATAGCTGCATTACTGGTAGAAAATGGATCAGTTGAATTAAACAGAGCAGAGGCGATCTCTGTATCTTATCCGAATTTTTTCAATGATTTGGAAATTTTATTTAAGTAGGAGGAGAAAAAATGCAGGGAATCACTCTTATTGGGTTTATGGGAGCCGGTAAAACAACTGTAGGGAAATTATTGTCTAAGTCTACAGGAATGAACCATATAGATTTTGATGACAAAATAGTAGAAGAAATTGGAATGACGATTCAGGAATATTTCGATTTATATGGAGAGAATGCATTTCGTGAAAAGGAAACCACTGTCTTAAAAAAATATATTGATCACGGCTTTATCATTTCTACCGGCGGAGGAATTGTTATGCGGCCGGAAAATCGGAAACTATTAAAGCAGATGAAGCCGGTTGTTTATCTGGAAACAGCTCCGGAGGTATTTATACCACGACTAAAAAATGATCATACGACAGTTCGTCCTTTGGTTGTATCTAAATCTCCGGAAGAAATAAAACAGGTGTTTGAGCCTCGAATTTCTTTCTATAAAGAATCTGCAAGTATGATTGTCAGTACCGATCAGCGAACACCGGAAGAAATTACAGAAGAAATACTAACTAGGTTAAAGCAGAGGTGAAAAAATGAATGTAGGTTATCTCGGTCCGGAAAGCTCATTTACCCATACAGCAACGAAAACAGCGTTTCCAAAAGATGCATTAATTCCATTTCGTTCAATTCCTGCATGCATCAAAGCAGTTGAATTCGGGGAAGTTGATCTGGGTGTTGTTCCAATAGAAAATACACTTGAGGGCTCAGTGAATACTACAGTGGATTATCTTTTTCATCAAAGCAGGATTCCTGTGGGCGCTGAAATTGTATTGCCGATTTTTCAACAGCTGATGGTCAGTAAAAAAAATCAGGACGACTGGCAAAGTATAACTAGGATTTTATCTCATCCGCAGGCATTGGCTCAATCTCAGGAATTTATCAATCAGTATTTTCCAGATGCACTATTAGAGCCGACACCTTCAACTGCTTATGCAGCAAACTTTGTTTCCGAACATCCAGACCAGAAGATTGCTGCCATAGCACCTAAACTTTCTGCCGAGACATACGATTTGGTTATTGTACAACAGAATATTCAGGATGTTGCAATAAACCGCACCAGATTCTGGGTAATTGGCTCTGAGCAGGTGGAACTTGAACATATTCCAGTTGAAAAGGAAAAAATGACACTCGCTATTACAATGCCTAATAATATGCCGGGGGCACTGCATAAGGCATTATCTGTGTTTAGCTGGCGGGAAATTGACTTAAGCAAAATCGAATCGCGGCCTTTAAAAACAACGCTGGGAGAATATTTCTTTTTAATTGATGTAAATATAAATAAACCAAAAGAACTTATAGAATTTGCTTTGGAGGAAATACGCTTGTTGGGCGGTTCGGTAAAAGTATTCGGAACCTATCAAATTCATCCGATACATGGAATTTAGAAAACAGGAAGCAAGTATTCAACTAATGATAAACACAGTTGGAGCTTGCTTTCGTGTGTAACAAGAAACTAGTACAGTATCTGTTTTTGATCTGTTCTCATGTTCGTATTTTGCAGAAATATAATCTATTGTTCGCCAGGTATCGAAAATTATTTCTCTGATTTTAGTCATTAAAATTATTTTTATATTTCGGAATTATTTAAGCAAAATTTTTACATAAGATAGTTTTTGAAGGAGATTCAAGATACTTTACTTACAGATAACAATAGAAAAAATAAATGTTCATTTTTATCAGAGACCTTTTAAAATATTCGTTAATTTAGAAATATATGATAAAGCAATAGAAGAGCTTTACAAATACAGAAAAGTGATTTAAATTGTATATTTTTCATGTTTTATTTGGAAATTCGGGAGTGTTTATTACAAATAAACAGAGATAATCTTCTTTTTAAAAAGGTTATTTTTTCTAAAAAATGACTGTTGAACAAAGACATTTACTTTAAAATAGAGTATGCTTATTCTTGACAGTAAAAATGAGGTGGATACGAAATGAGTCGAATGGACCGATTTAAGCATATACATGAAGATTCCCAAAAATCTGAAAATAAAGGAAGCTTTAATCCAAGACGAGAAAAGAATGGACGGAAAACAGAAAAACAACCAGTTGAACAGGACTATCAGGATCAGGAAACGAGATTGTACAGTGATTCGGAAGATAGTGGCAATATTCCGGATCCCGGTAAGCCTCCAAAAGTTAAGAAACCTAAAAAGAGAAGAAAAATAAAGCTGCTGCGTTGGCTGCTCATTATGTTGATACTTTTGATTGTCCTTCCTATTGTTTTCTTTTTCAAAGGGAAACATGCTGCTGAAAATGACACATCGATTCCTCAAGAAGAAGCAGAGATATTTAATGGGGTGACGAGTTCAAATGGAGCAAATAACATTCTGATTCTAGGAAGTGATACTAGGGGAGAAGATTCAGGAAGAGCGGATACTATCATGGTTTTGCAATTGGACGGGCCATCTGGAAAGCCGAAATTGATTTCATTCATGAGAGATACATTTGTTAACATACCAGGATATGAAACAAATAAGATCAATGCTGCTTATGCATATGGCGGTGCGGAGCTTGTCAGACAAACTCTTGCACAAAATTTCGGTATTGATTGCAAATACTATGCTAAAGTAGATTTCCAAAGCTTTGAGAAGGTGATTGATTCTCTATTTCCAGGAGGAGTTGAAATTGATTCAGAAAAAGATTTAAATTTGGATGGCGTTGATATTGCGCAGGGAAATCAAAAGATGGATGGACATGTTCTGTTACAATATGCTCGTTTCAGAATGGATGAAGAAGGAGACTTCGGGCGGGTTCGGAGACAGCAGCAGGTGATGACTGCTGTCATTTCTCAACTGAAATCACCACTGGTTTTAATTCGTACACCCGAATCTGCAGGTAAGCTTATCGGATATATGGCCAATAATATTCCGATGTCATTTATTTTAAAGAACGGACCTTCACTGGCTTTGAAAGGAACAGCAGGTATTGATCGTTTAACAGTCCCTGTTGATGGTTCCTGGTGGGATGAGTACTATGATTATGCAGGGAGCGTTTTAGCGACTGATAATGAGATGAACCAGCAGGCTATACAAGCATTTTTGGTCGATTAGTATAAAAAATACAGTTTTCATCTATTTAAGAGTATGTTATATTTAATAAAGTTTAGAATTATGAAACGAGGGTTTTTATATGAAACTTGCTGTTGTAACTGATAGTACAGCTTATTTACCAGATAGAATTAAGGAACATGATGATTTGTTTGTTATCCCTATTCCAGTAATTTTAGATGGAAAAATTTACAATGAAGGGATAGATATAGAGGCAGATGAATATTACGATCTGTTAAACAGCAGCTCGGAATTCCCAACTACTTCGCAACCAGCATTGGGAGAAGTGATTGAATTATATGAGTCTTTGGCAGCTAAGGGCTATGACACTATTCTAAGTATTCATTTATCCGCTGGAATTTCCGGCTTTGTCACTAATCTGTCTTCTGTTAAAGACAGTGTTAAAGGAATAGACATTTATCCGTATGATTCGAAAATTACAAGTATGCCCATGGGTAACATGGTAGAAACGGCATTGAATTTATCTGAGAATGGCGAGTCTATTCAGAAAATTATCAATAAACTGGATATAATGAGAGATAATACTTATGTGTATTTAGTTGTTGATGACTTAAATAATCTTGTTCGAGGCGGAAGATTGACGAATGGGGTTGCTTTAATTGGCGGACTGCTTAAAATTAAACCGATTTTAACATTTGAAGATGGAAAGATTGTTCTGTTTGAAAAAATCCGTTCGATCAAAAAAGCATTTACCCGAGCAGAAAAAATAATCGGTCAACGTGCTTCTGAGATTAATCATCCTGTGAAGCTGTATGTTATTCATGCGAATAATCTTGCTGTTGCAGAAGAAGAAAAACAAAAGCTTCAGGAACAGTATCCAAATGCAGAAATTGAGATTGGTCATTTTGGTCCGGTTATTGGTACACACTTAGGAGAGAAAGCAATTGGTCTGGCCATTTCTGCCTACTAATTTTTCAGAACTTATTCATTTTATTTTTTGACCGAGGCAGGTGTGCAAAAACTTTCCTCGGTTTTTACTTGAACATTTCCTGTCTAAAATCAATTGTCGGCTAAATATTTCAACAGTTGAGTAGTCTGTGATACACTGTTACAGTGTGCTCAACGGCAATCATTTATTAAAGGAGATATATTCGTGACAGGAAAAATAGAGCGATTGCAGAAAGAAAAAATGCAGCAGGTTCAACTGCTCGCAGTATACTATCAGGTGGTTAACCGTTTACCTCGAGGAGATAGGCGTGATCAAATCATTCGAGACATACTAGTTAGTAAAAATAAGATCAAACAAATAAATCAGCAGCTGCTGGCTTTTAATTGTAATAACAGAGTTTTATAAAGAGAATAAAATATATAACATTTGATTTGAGACATAATAGATCGTTCGACTTAAAGAAAAGAGATTTTCTGTTGTTATCTTGAGGTTGACACTGAGCCTATTCAGTAAAAAAACGGACTGTTTTTTCATAATCATTGCAGGTTTAAAGGAGCACAAAGGAGGGTATTCCCATTATTGATTTTTTCACAATCATTTTTATTGCATTTATAGTAACACTGTATATTTATTTGCTCTTAGTCCGTAAAAGTATTGGCATGTATGCTAAACGTTCCAACATTCCAATTATTATCGGAATTGTCCTTGGACTGGCATTTCTCGGTTTGGGAATTTTTACACCGCAGACATTAAATGACAAGCTGCTGGATATCTTTACTTCCTGTCTGTTGTTTAGTTTTATGATTGATTCTAAAGGATTGGCAGAAAATAAAATCATTGTGAATTCATTTGATAATAAAGGGATCAGCTATTCAGATCTTGAAAAGATCGTTTTATCAATAAAAGGTGAAGAGATTCGAATGAATTATTTTAGGAATGGCCGGAGAGGCTCATGTTTAGTCTTTAAAGTACCATTGGATCAGCTGTTGACATTCCTTGCAGATAAGGTTGCAAAAGATTTGGAAATAGATATCATTATTGAAGAAAATGAATAAGAAAGACAGGACAAATTACGACTCCAGGTCAATTTGTTCTGTCTTTCTTATTATGAGCTTTTTAAATCGTTCAGGCTTGTAAGCCGGCTTGGATTCTCTTTCCAGTGATTGATTATTTTCAGTGTTTGATTCAGTTTTTTTCCATTTTGATGAGTCCATAAGATTTTCGGGATATCTCTTAATTGAATATAAAAAGAGTACGTTGCGCTAAATCTGTTAAATTGTGTCCTGAAATCAGCATCCAAAATATCAATTTTCCGATAAATCTTTTTTTCATCACCAGTCTGAATATAAAATCGAAATTGATCAATTTCACCAATAGTAGTTGTTTGAGAAAAATAATTATTAAGAATATATTTAGGGTGTGTCTGAAAACTCAAGCGGCGAATATTTTGGTAATTTTTATCGAACTCATCGTCATAAATACTCGCTTATGAACCACATAAGCTGTGTTTTCTTCCTTGATTTCAACAAAAATCACTGAAAAATTCGAATGCCACTAACTTTTCAGACACGCCCTAGTTATTTTCTTCGACAGGAAGACCATTAGAATCCCAGAGATAGCAGATAAAAATTGATCAATGGAGCTAAAACTTAGAAATTTATTAATTGCAATCAAAACTGGCAACCAGAGTAGTAAGAATATACAGCCATCCAACAACCTTCTAAATACGACAAAATTGTTATTAATCCATTTCTTCTTTGAGAAATAGATTGGAATGGAAAAGTGAAAAAATTCTTGATGATTCATTCGAAACCTCCTTTTTTACTTTATAATAACATAAGAAAGAAATATTGTATTTATGAAATTTTATTTATATCTTTTTGATTAGCCTTTTCTTAGCAGTCAATCTCAAAATACGAAGCTCTATTTTCATAGTTTAACTTATTGCTGCTGAAAACGTTGATTCTCGAGATTTGTAACACTCATAAAAATATTTAAGTTCAGCGGATGAGCTTGATATTAACTACGCAAAATCCAGATGCCGATATTTATAAAGAAGCACGACTTCTTTTTTTAGTCGTTTTTTGTTACAATGTTCAAGATGAAAAGGATGTGAACTTGTGAAAGAATTAAGAGTTGAACAGTTGACCAAAACTTTTGGTGAAAAAACATTATTTGATCGATTATCATTTTTGATTCATGAAAAAGACAGAATTGGTTTGATTGGTATCAATGGAACTGGGAAAACAAGTTTACTCAATATTTTGGCAGGAGAGGACTCCGGCGAGGGAGATGCCAACCCCATTACTGTGATGAGGGATTACCGAATCGGTTATCTTTCACAGGCTCAGGAATTTGCTCCCGAACTAACTGTACTGGATGCGGTATTTCAAGGGAATACACCCATTGTTCAGGCAGTCCGAGAATATGAGCGGGCACTTCTGGCATTAAACGAAAACGGCTTGGATGAAACAATTCAAAAACAGTACAGCCGAGCAGAAGAAAAAATGAATAAGGAGGATGCCTGGACTGCTGACACCAATGCAAAAATAATTCTTCAAAAGCTGGGAATTGCTACTTTGGAAAAGAGAATTGGAGAATTATCTGGTGGACAGAAAAAGAGAGTCAGTTTGGCTCAAACCTTGATTGAAGCACCTGACTTACTGCTTTTGGATGAGCCTACCAACCATTTAGATTACGAAGCGATTAACTGGCTTGAAAAATATTTGAAGAATTATTCCGGTGCGTTAGTAATGGTTACCCATGATCGTTATTTTTTGGATCGTATTGTCAATCGAATTTTTGAACTCTCACACGGAAAATTATATGAATATAAAGGAAATTATGAAGCTTATTTACGTTCGAAGGCCGAACGAGAACGTGTTGAGATAGAGCAGGAAGAAAAAAGAAAGCAGCTTTTCAAGAAGGAATTAGAATGGATGCGTGCTGGTGTACAGGCGAGAGGAACAAAACAGCAGGCACGTCAGGATCGTTTCCATGAGCTGAAAGAGAATTTGAATCAGGTACAGAGCAAAGAATCAGTTGAGCTGAATCTTGCTTCGCAACGTCTGGGTAAGAAAGTTTTGGAGATAAAAAACGGTTTTTACAGTATTGAGGGAAAACAATTGCTTCGTGATTTTTCATTACTGATTCAGTCGAATGATCGAATTGGAATTACTGGAAAGAATGGTGCCGGTAAATCAACACTGTTAAATATTCTTTCCGGCAGGCTTGAACTGGACAGCGGTTTTTACAGTATTGGCGAAACAGTTCGATTGGGCTACTATACGCAGCAAAATGAAGAAATGAATCCGGAAAAGCGCATGATTGCTTATCTTCAGGAAGCAGCAGAGGAAACCAGAACAGCCGATGGACAGACAATAGGGGTTGCTGAGCTTCTGGAACGATTTCTTTTTCCAAGATCTATGCATGGAACAGTCATTGGAAAATTATCGGGTGGTGAAAAAAGACGGTTATACCTTCTAAAATTGCTGATTAGTCAACCCAATGTTCTCCTTTTGGATGAACCGACAAATGACTTGGATATTGATACACTCACTGTTTTGGAAGATTATATTCAGGGATTTAAGGGCACTGTAATTGCTGTTTCTCATGATCGCTATTTTCTTGATAAAACGATAGATAAACTGCTAATATTTGAAGGAAATGCACAGATTTCCAGTTATTATGGCTCAATGAGCAGTTATTTAGAAAAAAAGCTCGTTGAAGAAAAAGTTGAAATTAAAAAAATAAAGTCTCCCATGATAAACGGAAAAACGGAAAAAGAAAAAAAGAAGCTGACCTATATGGAACAAAAAGAATGGGATGTTATCGAAGACGAGATTGCAGAGTTGGAGGAAAAGCAAGAGCAGATCATTGCTGAGATGAATCGATCCGGTGAAGATTTTACCCGTTTGCAGGAATTGCAGAAGGATCTTGAAAATACAGAAGAAAGACTGGAACAGAAAATTGAACATTGGGACTATTTGAGTCAGTTTTCAGAATAAAGCAGGAGGATTTTGTATGGAAAAAGCGTATCTTGATTTAGGAAAGAAAATTTTAACAGAAGGAAATTACAAGGAAGACCGGACAGGGACAGGAACAAAAAGTATTTTTGGTTATCAAATGCGATTTGATTTATCTGAAGGATTCCCTTTACTGACAACTAAACGCGTCCCTTTCAGTTTGATTAAAAGTGAGCTGTTATGGTTTATCAACGGGGATACCAATATCCGCTATTTACTGGAGCATAATAATCATATCTGGGATGAATGGGCATTCGAACGTTATATTAAGAGTCCTGAATACAACGGCCCTGACATGACTGACTTTGGTCATCGTGTGCTGACAGATGAAGCGTTTAAAAAATCTTATGATGAGCAGCATCAGCATTTCTGTAAAAATATTCTTGAAGATTCGGCTTTTGCTGAAAAATTTGGAGAGCTTGGAAATATCTATGGAGCGCAATGGCGACATTGGGAAACAAAAGACGGCAGCTTTATTGATCAGCTCCAATCCGTTATTGAGATGATTAAAACAACACCTGATTCACGAAGATTAATTGTGTCTGCCTGGAATCCGGAAGATGTTCCTTCTATGGCTCTGCCTCCATGCCATACAATGTTTCAGTTTTATGTAAATGATGGGAAGCTAAGCTGCCAGCTCTATCAGAGAAGTGCGGATGTTTTTCTTGGCGTTCCTTTTAATATAGCCAGCTATGCATTATTGACTCATTTGATTGCTCATGAAACAGGTCTTCAAGTCGGAGACTTTGTTCATACTCTGGGAGATGCTCATTTATACAGTAATCACTTTGAACAAATGAAGGAACAGCTGTCTCGCGATATACGAGATGCACCTAAACTCCGTTTAAATACGGAAAAGAAATCTGTATTTGATTTTGAAATGGAAGATATCACTTTGGAAGGGTACAATCCCCATCCAGCGATAAAGGCACCAATTGCGGTTTAAAGTTGAAGGGAGTTAAAAAATAATGTTAGCAGCTATTTGGGCTCAGGATGAACAGGGGAATATTGGTAAAGAAAATGTCCTGCCATGGCACTTGCCAAATGATTTGAAATTTTTTAAAAAGATGACTGAGGACAATACGATTGTCATGGGAAGAAAGACATTTGAAGGAATGGGGAGCAAAGCACTGCCCAATAGAAAGACGATCATTCTGACTAGAGACAAAGAATATCAAGCTGAAAATGTTGTTGTAATGAACAGCATAGAAGAAGTTATAAACTATGCAGAAGAATTTTCAGGTATTACTTTTATTGCCGGGGGAGCAAATATTTATCAGGATTTTCTGCCTTACTGTGATGTTCTATATCGGACTGTTATTCATGGCGATTTTGATGCAGATACATCCTTTCCTTTTGTCGATTGGGAAAAATGGACGCTGATCAATTCAAGCGAAGGAGAAACAGACGAACTAAACAAGTACCCTCATGAATTCGAAACCTATCAGCGGACAGGTTCATGAATTCTGTGTATAGGAAAGGCTGGCTCCACAGTCAGCTGACGAGATAATTTTACTTTGTCCGGGTGTTGTTGCAAAAAGGAAAAACAGAACTTTACCGTTACGACAGCTTTTGGAAAAGTAAAATTATTGGATGACCCCATTTCTGCAGAAGAAAGAGAAGCAGGTTCTGTTTTTTTGAAATGGCTGTAATAGCAACGACTTCTACTTGGACCAGATATCAGAATGAGGTAAACTTAGCTATATAGACCTGTAATATTTCTCATTGGAAAACAGGATGATTGTGTTGGCTATAAAGAGATGTTTCATCTATTTGCTTCTTTTTTCCGAGCAATTTGAACAGCCCGCTCTGTTTTATAACACTTTCAGCACATGAAGCAATCATTTTGAGTAAATAGCAGAGACCCGTCAGGCCGAATTTAAAGAGCTCGACTGGTCTTTTTGTAAAAAAGATCCAAATTCCTTCGATTAAAGGAATTCAGACCCAGTAAATGGTTTAATTAAATATGATTTCTGTATAGACCAACTACTTTACCCAGTATGGAAACATTGTCCAAAAGAATGGGTTCCAAGGCATCATTTTCCGGTTGAAGACGAATATAATCTGTTTCCTTAAAGAATCTTTTACAGGTAGCTTCATCTTCATCTGTCATAGCTATGACAATATCTCCATTTGTCGCATCAGCCTGTTTTCTGACAATGACCTGATCACCATCAAGGATACCGGCATTGATCATACTTTCTCCTCGAATTGTCAGCATAAATAATGCATTTTGCTCAAATTGAAGGTCAGGAGGCAAGGGGAAGAAGTCTGACGCTTCCTCAACAGCCAGTATTGGTTCCCCGGCAGTAACAACACCCAGCATAGGAATAGTTGTAGGCTGAACCCCAATTTTTTCCAACCCCTCTGCTGTTAACTCAATTGCCCGAGGTTTGGTTGGATCTCTTAAAATCAGCCCTTTTTTTTCAAGTCTGGCTAAATGGCCATGCACTGTTGACGTAGAGGAAAGATTCACAGCTTTTCCAATTTCGCGAACGGTTGGCGGATATCCTTTTAGCTCTACTTGTTCATATATATATTTTAATACTTCTACCTGTCTTGTCTCGGTACGTTTTGCCAATATCCACACCTTCTTTCAAATTATAGTTACAGTCTAACATATTTCTCTCATGAAATCAAACAAGCGTTCGTGTAAAATCAATAGGAAAGACAGTTGTTTTTTCAAGCATGTTCTTATAAGATAAAAGGGATTGATAAAGGAGGGAAGACGATGCTTTCAAAAGAAAAGATGGAACGTATCAACGCTCTGGCACGTAAAGCCAAAGAAGGTCCGCTTACAGATTTGGAACTCAATGAGCAGAAGAAACTGCGTGAAGAATATCTGCAGACATTTCGTAAAGGAATGCGGCATCATATTGAGGGAATGAAAGTGGTAGATCCAAAAGGCAATGATGTAACACCTGAGAAGCTGAAACAGATTCAAAAAGAAAAAGGGCTGCATGACCGCAAATAATTAGAGTTAACTTTACTAAAAGTAATTGCTTTCATAAATGAATTAAGGTACAATGTGAGTAATAAAGGTAAAAAAAACCTAAATAGGAGATGATATTTTTGTTCGACAAAACTGATCAACTAGGTGTGAATACCATTCGTACGCTCAGCATCGAAGCCATTCAACAAGCAAATTCGGGACATCCAGGACTACCTATGGGTGCAGCGCCTATGGCTTATGCGCTTTGGACCAAGCATTTAAAGGTTAACCCAAAAACCTCAACAAACTGGGCAGATCGCGACCGTTTTGTTCTTTCTGCCGGTCATGGTTCTGCCTTACTTTACAGTCTGCTTCATTTATCATGCTATAACGTGACAATAGACGATTTAAAGAACTTCCGCCAATGGGACAGTAAAACACCAGGGCATCCGGAAGTCGGTCATACGGACGGAGTGGAAGCAACAACAGGACCATTGGGTCAGGGAATTGCCATGGCTGTCGGAATGGCAATGTCTGAGGCACATTTAGCTGCTGTTTATAATAGAGACAGCTTTAATGTTGTTGATCATTATACGTATGCACTTTGTGGTGACGGTGATTTAATGGAAGGAGTTTCTCAGGAAGCTGCTTCAATGGCTGGTCACATGAAACTGGACAAACTAATCGTTCTTTACGATTCCAATGACATCTCCTTGGATGGGCCGACTTCAAAGTCCTTTACTGAAAATGTCGGCCAGCGCTTCGAAGCCTATGGCTGGCAGCATATTCTGGTAAAGGATGGAAACGATCTGGAGGCTATTTCAAAGGCAATCGAAGACGCCAAAGCTGAGACAGGCAAACCAACCTTGATCGAAGTGAAAACAGTGATTGGATTTGGCGCACCGAAAGAAGGAACATCTGCGGTTCATGGCGCACCGCTTGGTCAGGAAGGAATCGATGCAGCAAAAGTTGTTTATGGTTGGGAATATCCAGATTTCACAGTTCCTGATGAAGTAGCAGAACGCTTTACTGAAAGAATGATTGAAGACGGCGAAAAAGCTGAAGCTGAATGGAATAAACTGTTTGAAAATTACAGCAAATCTCATCCGGATCTTGCAAAACAATTTAAAGATGCCTTTGCAGGAAAATTACCTGAAGACTGGGACAAAGAATTGCCAAGTTATGACGTTGGTTCAAGTGCAGCAAGCCGTGTGACAAGCAAAGATACGATTCAGGCTATTTCAAAAGTTGTTCCAAGCTTCTGGGGCGGCTCAGCCGATCTGTCTGCTTCCAACAATACAATGGTCGCTGGTGAGAAAGATTTTGAACAGGGGCAATATGAAGGTCGAAATATTTGGTTTGGCGTGCGCGAATTTGCGATGGCGGCAGCAATGAATGGCATTCAGCTGCACGGCGGCTCAAAAGTTTATGGCGGGACTTTCTTCGTATTTACAGATTATCTGCGTCCTGCAATTCGCTTGGCGGCTTTGCAAAAAACGCCAGTAACTTATGTGTTGACACATGACTCTGTTGCGGTAGGAGAAGACGGACCAACACATGAACCGATTGAACAGTTGGCAAGTGTCCGTTGCATGCCAGGTGTTCAGGTGATTCGTCCGGCAGACGGCAACGAAACAGTTGCAGCCTGGAAGATTGCCATGACGACAACCGACAAACCGACGATTTTGGTGTTAAGCCGACAAAATCTCCCTGTAATTGAAGGAACAAAAGAACATGCACACGAGACAGTCCAAAAAGGAGCGTATGTAATCTCTCCTCAAAAAGGGGCAACACCTGAAGGAATTTTGATTGCGACAGGCTCAGAAGTGAACCTTGCGATTGAAGCGCAACAAGAGCTTGCCAAACAAGGAAAAGATGTCTCTGTTGTATCTATGCCAAGTTTTGACTTGTTTGAAAGTCAATCTGCAGGATACAAGGAAACAGTCCTTCCAAAAGCTGTTACAAAACGTGTAGCAATCGAAGCAGCTTCTCCATTTGGGTGGGAGCGGTATATAGGAACAGAAGGAGCAACCATCACAATTGATCATTTTGGCGCTTCTGCACCAGGTGATGTAGTTCTAGAAAAATTTGGGTTCACAGTTGATAATGTGATTTCTACCTATGAAAAACTTTAGTTCATAAAGCAACCGATAAACTTCCTGTAATTAAGAAGTTTATCGGTTGCTTTTTTTTACTTGTAAATACAAATTAGTTAAAGTAATGTATTTGTCATGAAAATAAAATGAAAACGAGCAACAAATCATTTCTAAACCTTAATTATATGCTGTACATACGGAAAATATTCAAAAAAATCAATTTGAAACAAAAATTATTTTTATTACAGTAAAGTTTCAAATAGTTTAAATTTCTTTTTTTTAAAACTAGATTGTTGTTTCTTTTATAAAATACACATAAACTATTACTATGACAATCGTTAGGGAGGAAAAAAGTGAATGGAAATTTATGAAACTCGGAGCAGCAGACATATAAAAAAAGCCGACAGACAAAAGAAGAATATGAACCGTTTTGCATCCAGCATGGGTATTGCTTTACTATCCGTTCCGGTAATGAGCGGAGCCTTTGTTTTTTCTGAAGAAGCTGAAGCAACTGATTATGAACAAATTTCCTCAGTATCTCCTCAGGACTTTATTGAATCGATTGGTTACTCAGCTTCTGCTGTAGCAGGTGCAAATGATTTATATGCTTCCGTTATGATTGCACAGGCTTTGCTGGAAAGCAGCTACGGAAATTCTCAGCTGGCTTCTGCACCTAATTATAACCTATTCGGTGTGAAAGGAAGCTACAATGGTCAAACCGTTTATATGTCAACCACAGAATATCTTGAAGGACAGTGGCTTGTTACTTCAGAGCCTTTCAGAGTATACAGCTCTTATTATGAATCGTTTTTAGATCACGCAAATGTTCTCTTATCAGCGGTTTCAAGCTATGGAGATTATCATTATTCCGGTGTCTGGAAAAGTAATACAACCAGTTATTTGGACGCTACAGCAGCTTTGACTGGCGTGTATGCGACAGACCCAAGCTATGCGCAAAAACTAAATTGGCTGATTGATGCCTATGGATTGACACGTTTTGATTCAGGAAGTGATTACAGCTATTATACCGATTATTCTGCCGGAGAAGCAGTTGATTATACTGCATCAGGGCTTTCAAGCTATACGGTACAATCTGGAGATACGTTATGGGGAATCGCTGAAAGCTATGGCATTACAGTGGATCAGCTTATGTCTTTAAACGGTCTATCCGGGGATATGATTACAGTTGGTCAAATCATTGAAGTTCGTTAATACTGATAAAGCAGAAAATACGCAGAGAAGCTGGAAAACAGCCTTTCTGCGTGTTATTTTTTTGATGTTCTGAAAGCTAGGGGTTCCAGCGAGGGAGTAAAAAAGCCTCCTAAACAGTTAAGATGAGGTTGGTTTCCCTCTAATGAACTTCTTCAGGAAAATGAAGCATTGAAACAAAGAATTAAAGAAAATAATGAAACGATAGAAGAGTATCGTAAAAAATTGAACTGGATTCATGATATAGGAAGAGGGGAAAAAGATGAAGGATTACTTTTGTTAATTGCTGTCATCGGTTTGTCTGTAGCAGCACCATTAGGATTATTACTTGCGCCAATTATTGTGAAATGAAATAAAAAAAGCAACACATTTTATAGGCTAATTAACGTTGTATGTACGTGTTGCTTTCTGATTAATTTGTATTTCACATTTATTATGATCGGTGACTATCTTTTGTGGGCTCAAAAAATTGAAGTAAACTATATGTTAGGTTCCTAAGTTAGAACCGAAACATTCAAGTTAGAGCTATTGATTGTTGCACGAAATTTGATATTTGTTGTAGATGTTCCTGCCTTTCTTTTTAAATAGTAGGTTGCTTGTTTTGAATGGTCAATTCGCAAAGATTTACGAGTAAATGAACCGGAGATAGCGGTAGCACTCGCATTTTTTGTTGAAGTAATTGAGTTATTTTTTACAATCACCTGATAGCTGGCTTTCCAAGAGTCCTTTCTTTCTGTTGAAACGGTATACGTACCATTTCCCAACACTCAAAAAAGAGAGGGCTCTTTTTCTGCTGAAAATCTATTTTTGCGTGTTGTATAACGAATAGGTAACCGATTTTTGATCTTTTTCAGCATGAGTAACTGAGCTGTTTCCAACAATGCAAAAAAATATTGAGACGCCTAAAATTAATACTTTTTTTCATTATTATCACTCCTCATTCTTTATAATTCAACAGTACAAAAGAAGGGGGAAAAGTAAGCACTGTTCTTTTTACAGTGTGTCAACTCATGATTGTTTTCAGTATTAACAAGAATATTTTAGATAAGAGCAATTAGATTAGGGAGTAAAATAATTTCAATGACAGCAGGGATGTGTATTCCTAAAAACAAGGCTTAAAAAGAAATCCGCATATCTTTCTCAAGTAAAGACGATAAAAACTGAAAATTTCATTATTTTTATCGCGATACCGTAGTTGATTAATCTAAATTCTATTTCTTCCAACTTTTGTTGTTCAAAAATATTAATTTAAGAATGAAGTATGATATACTATTTCTTTCGAAAGGATGTGAGTAAAATGAATAAACAAAAAATAACCTATTGTGGTTCGTGTGGGAAACCAATGAAAAAACAAGAAGATTTTGGGAGTGAGCAAGATGGAGTACTATCAGGAAAATTTTGTGCCTTATGCTATCAAAATGGAACATGGACAGACCCCGACATAAGCTTCAATGAATTTTATGAAAAATCATATCAAGGATTTTTAAATTCAGACATGAAACGAATCGAGAAATTTTTCTTGAAAAGAATGTACACAAAAAAATTTGTAGCGAAATTAGAACGTTGGAGTAAATAATTTCGAATGTTTGGATTACTCTCTAATTAAAAATAATTTCAAAGATGCTGTTGGTAAAAAACTACAGTGTCTTTTTTTGTTTACTACTAGGCTTGGTGATAGAGTATCGTTATGACAAAGTGGGTAATCAGATAAAATCGCTTATGATAGGGAGCAGCCATGCAAATCACCCCTTTTCTTTTACTGTAAAAGATTTTGGGAGAAAAGAAAAGAGAAACTCCAATTTTTTTCGAAGTTTCTCTTAGGTTGACGATGTTACCTACCTGGAGTTTCTTATATTTTCAGGATCGTTTGGCTTAATTCCGAAGGAGCTGCTCCTGCGGTTACTCGTCGCAAAAAGAATTTTTGCTTTTGTTCTGCTATTTATTCGGGTTTAGATATAAAGAGAGTTTGGAATTTAAAATTAGTTCTGATTACCGTTTCCCCTGACGCAGCTCTTCTAAGCGTCGTTCTCTTTTTTTGTCTATTTCTTTTATTCTTGGTCGGGGAAGTATCGCTTCGTCCGCAACTTCAGATTTTTTAATATGGGTAGTTGGATTCAAATAATCAAAATTCTCCAAATAGTCAAGAACTTCTCTGACAATTGGTGTGGGAGTGGAAGCGCCGGCAGTGACTGCTATTTTTTTTACAGTCTTAAGCCATTCCGGACGGATTTCGGAAACGTCTGAAACACGATATGCCTTCACACCCGCCTGAGATTCAGAAACCTGTGCCAAGCGGTTGCTATTATTACTTTTCGGATCACCAACCACTAAAGTCAAATCACAGCCCTGAGCCTGTTCCACAACTGCTTCCTGCCTTACTTGTGTTGCCTTGCATATATCCTGATGAACACGGATAGATGGGAATTTACTTTTTATTAACTCAATCAAATCCAATACATCCCATTGACTCATCGTTGTCTGATTAGTTAAAAATAATTTTTTATCTTCAGTGAACGATAACTCATTGATATCTTCAACAGTAGACACCAGATGAACATGCTCCGGTGCGACGCCTACAGCCCCTTCTGGTTCAGGATGATTTTTTTTGCCAATATAGATAACATCGAAACCTTCATTTACCTTTTTTTCGATTAATTCATGTGTAATAGTTACATCCGGGCAGGTTGCATCAATGACAGTCAGTCCTTTTTCAGCAGCCAGCTTTTTTATTTTCGGAGAGACTCCGTGAGCCGTCAAAATCACAGTTCCTGTGTCGACTTGATCAAGAATATCTTCCCGATTTTCTCCGTCGAGTGTTTGGATACCAACACTGGCAAAGGCTTCCGTCACATGTCTGTTGTGAACAATCATTCCCAATATATAGATAGGTCTCGGAAGCGACTCATCTAGGGAGACATTCCTGGCAATTACCATTGCATCAACAACCCCATAACAGTAACCTCTTGGACTTATATTTATAATTTCCATTTACCTAGCTCCTAATTATTGTTTTCTTTACTATACACTACTTTTATTAAGGATTTATAAATTTCAGTGGACAACTATATAACTATAGCAAATTAATGGCGTGATTTCAAAAAATGCGCTATGATTAGAGAAATCTAATAATTATGAACGGGGGAAATCACATGACAAAAATTGCTAAATCTATTACACAATTAATAGGGAAAACACCTATTGTTCGATTAAACAATATTGTTCCGACTGATGCAGCTGAAGTTTATGTGAAGCTGGAATTTTTCAATCCTGGAGGGAGCGTAAAAGATCGCATTGCGTTAAGTATGATTGAAAAAGCAGAAGCTGACGGCAAATTAACTGCAGGCGGTACGATTATTGAACCGACAAGCGGGAATACAGGTGTCGGCTTGTCAATGGTCGGCGCTGCAAAAGGCTATAAAGTAATCATTGTTATGCCGGATACAATGAGTGTGGAACGTCGCCAGTTAATGAAAGCTTACGGAGCAGAATTAATTTTGACTCCCGGTACTGAAGGAATGAAGGGCGCAATCGCCAAAGCAACTGAACTAGCTGAACAAAATGGCTATTTTATGCCTCTTCAATTTGATAATCCAGCAAATCCATCAATTCATGAAAGAACAACGGCAAAAGAAATTGAAGACGCATTTGGCAATTCCGGTGTGGATGCTTTTGTTTCCGGTATTGGTACTGGCGGGACAATTACCGGAGCCGGTCATGAATTAAAACGTGTTTATCCTTCTATAAATATTATTGCAGTTGAGCCAACTGAATCACCGGTTTTAGAAGGGGGTACCCCTGGTCCGCATAAAATTCAGGGAATTGGCGCTGGATTTATTCCTAAAGTGTTGGATACAGAAGTTTATGATGAAGTGATTGCTGTATCAAGTGATGATGCAATAAAAACTGCAAGAGCAGCAGCTTCACAGGAAGGAATTTTGGTAGGAATTTCAGCTGGTGCTGCGATAAAAGCTGCGATTGAAACCGCCCAAAAGCTTGGGAAAGGCAAAAAGGTACTTGCTGTCATTCCTGATAATGGTGAAAGATATCTGTCGACTGCTTTATATCAAACAGAAGAATAGCTGACCGCAGGCAATAAAAGAGCCTTGTGTTTCTGTTCAACCGTTTACTCGGATTTTCCAAATAGTATTGGTCTGGGAATTATTTATGTACCAGACCAATTTTTAAATGTTTTTCATTACTAATGAAACTTTTATTTAACATAAACAGGAAGAATTCCCGGTTTTACAACATTTTCAGCCAATATTTCTTGTAAAGCTTGTTTAGAAATAGTATTATTTAAGAAAAGGAGGGATTTTTCAATGGATAATGTATTGGTCAAAAATGCAATGGAAGAATTGAAAGAAGCCAATATTCGGATTACTCCCCAACGTTATGCTATTTTAGAGTACTTAATAGAAAATCATACGCACCCAACAGCGGACGAAATCTATCGGGCATTGGAGGGGCGCTTTCCTAATATGAGCGTTGCTACTGTTTATAACAACTTAAGACTTTTTACAGAAATTGGTTTTGTTCAGGAAATGAATTATGGAGATGCTTCCAGCCGATTCGACTTCGGATCAAAAAAGCATTATCACGCAATCTGCCAAAATTGTGGAAAAATAGTCGATTTTCACTATCCTGGTTTGGAAGATGTAGAGATGGCTGCCAGCAGGCTTACTGGTTTTGAAATCAATGAACATCGTTTGGAGCTATATGGCGTATGTCCGGATTGTCAAAAAATAAAGAAATAGGAGTACCTTATGATCAAAAAAATACATACTGATCGTGCACCGAAAGCAATTGGACCTTATGTACAGGGAAACATATACAATGGATTTCTATTTGCATCTGGTCAGGTACCGCTTCATCCTGATTCGGGAGAAGTTATTGGAAACACGATAGAAGAACAAACAAAACAGGTACTCAAAAATATTCAGGCTATCTTGGACGAAGCAGAAACTTCATTTGATCAAGTGATTAAGACGACTTGTTTTTTGAAAGATATGAATGATTTTGCTGCATTTAATGAGATTTATGCCACAGCATTTAACGAACACCTGCCGGCACGCTCTGCAGTTGAAGTGGCAAGACTCCCAAAAGATGTGCTAATTGAGATTGAAGTAATTGCTGCAGTACCTAATTAAGTTTGATTTCACAAGCTGAGAGAGTTGATCCTCTCAGCTTTTTTTGTTGCTATAAGGGAATCCTAGATAAATCTGTGAACAATATAGAAAATATATTATACTTTCATCTTGGATATTGTGAAAAATATTCTTTCGATTCACAAGCACAAGAATCGAATAATGATTCTCAGTTTGTTATAGTTCTAATTGTAACCTGTATTAGAACCTTTTAGGTCCTATGCAGGAAACAAAATTTAGAAAAATTGAAAGTAGAGGGGAACCATATTATGAAAGTGGTAGTTGTAGGATGTACTCATGCTGGTACAGCGGCTGTGAAAAATATTCTGGCCCATCATCCAAATGCAGAAGTGACTGTTTATGAAAGAAATGATAATGTATCCTTCCTGTCTTGCGGAATTGCTCTGTATGTCGGAGGCGTTGTAAAGGATCCTAAGGGACTGTTTTATTCCAATCCTGAAGAATTAGCATCTCTTGGTGCAAAAGTACACATGGAACATGAGGTGGAATCTATTGATGTTGACAATAAATCTGTTGTTGCAAAAGATTTATTGTCTGGAAAAGTTGAAACTGTCTCATATGACAAATTAGTGATGACAACAGGCTCTTGGCCAATCGTTCCTCCAATTCCCGGGATTGATTCAGAAAATGTTTTACTTTGCAAAAACTACAATCAGGCAAATGTAATCATCGAACAAGCAAAAAATGCTAAGAAAATTGTTGTCGTTGGCGGCGGCTACATTGGGATTGAATTGGTTGAAGCATTTGTAGAATCCGGGAAACAAGTAACCTTGATTGACGGGTTGGATCGTATTCTAAATAAATATTTAGATAAAGCCTTCACAGATGTTCTTGAAAAGGAATTAGTTGACCGAGGAGTAACTTTAGCTTTAGGAGAAAATGTTCAGGAGTTTAAAACTGATGCTTCTGGTATTGTAACTAAAGTTGCTACACCAAGTCAGGAATTTGATGCAGATATGGTGATTATGTGTGTAGGGTTCAAACCTAATACTGTATTGCTTGACGGTAAAGTTGATATGCTTCCTAATGGTGCTCTGATTGTGGACGAGTATATGCATACAAGCAATCCAGATATTCTTGCTGCGGGTGATAGTGCAGTGGTACACTATAATCCAAGCGGAACGAATAATTATATTCCTTTAGCAACGAATGCTGTTCGCCAAGGAATGCTGGTAGGCTGCAATCTAACAGAAAATAAACTGGCTTACCGCGGTACACAAGGGACTTCCGGATTGTATTTATTCGGTTGGAAAATCGGTTCTACCGGAGTGACATTAGAAAGTGCAGAAATGAACGGACTTGAAGTTGAAGCGACATTTTTTGAAGATAATTATCGTCCGGAGTTTATGCCCACGACTGAAAACGTGATGATGGAACTGGTTTATGAGAAGGGAACGAATCGGATTGTTGGAGGTCAGTTGATGTCCAAGTATGATATTACACAATCTGCGAATACCCTATCTTTGGCTGTTCAAAATAAGATGACTGTTGAAGATTTGGCAATCTCTGATTTCTTCTTCCAGCCGCATTTTGACAGACCTTGGAACTATTTGAATTTGCTTGCTCAAGCAGCATTAAACGATATCAACAGCAAATAAAAAATGTTGACTAAAAACGGGCAGATTAGTTCAACAGTCCATGGAAATCAGTGAGAAGTCAATAGTATGATCAAGTGAATGATCTATAACTTTACAAAATCAAGTTTTAATAAGATTACAACACATACGGTTGGTACATTATAGTGTATCACTGAGCAGAATAAAAAGAAGCGATCGACTATGAATCAATCATTTGTCATACTAAGCAAGAGGACAAGTGAGGGAGGCAGGTCGATCGCTTTTTGAGGTTTTCTACTTATTTTCGAGCAGCTCATTAGATTGAAAAAAATGCGTATACTTCTGGGAATAGACGATCCTCTTTAGCCTCTTATTTCAAGGTGTGATGGGAGTTGAATGGTAGTGTTTTAGATTGTTGTACCGGATTAGATATTTATTTGAAAGAAATTATTGCTTGTGTTCTGGAAACAAGCGACTGGCCGAAAACAAAATAGAGTCCCTCAAGTCTTACAGAAAGCGGGGATCAAATGAGATTAAAGATATCTATGGCGAAATATTGCTCAGGTTCCTTTCTCTTGACTTATATGAAAGGATTAAAAGCTTAATATACTTTTAAATGCTCCTCATTAAAATTTTTCTCATATTCATTACAAAATCCTCATAGACATGGTAGTATAGCTGAGGATTAATCAGAGAGGAATTTGCAGATGAAAAACAGTATACTAAAGAATTTCATAAAGGATACATTATATGTAATTATTGGATCATTTATTCTGGCACTTGCAATTAACAGTATTCTTTTACCTATGTCAATTGTTTCCGGAGGTATTTCAGGTCTTACTATAGTATTAAATCATTTATTTGGCTTTAATCCAGCATTGGTCTTATATGCTATTAATATTCCAATGCTCATTCTTTGTTTTATATTTTTAGGAAAAGAGAATGGCTTAAAGACCGTTTTCGGAAGTTTAATTTTTCCTTTTTTTGTGGGTACTACAGCTGGTATCCCTGTTTTAACTGAGAATGCACTTTTGGCAGCTGTCTATGGCGGGATAGCTGTGGGGATTGGTTTGGGACTGGTTTGGGACTGGTCTTTCGAGGAAATGCTTCTACAGGCGGTACGGCAATTCCCGCACAGATCCTTCATAAATACCTGAAAGTACCTTTGGGACTCTGCATTTCTATTGTGGATGGTTCCATTATTCTAGCTGGACTTCTTGCATTCGATGTGGATAGAATTCTTTTTTCAATGATCTGTCTTTTCTTAACTGGTCGAGTAATCGATTTGATTCAGGTTGGAGTAGTAAGATCAAAGAATGTTTTTATTGTTTCTCCAAAATATGAAGAAATCAAACTCACATTATTGAAAGAGCTGGATAAAGGTGTGACAATGATTCCTGTAAAAGGCGGATATCACGAACAGGAAGGAATGCTCTTAATGACAGTTATCAAGGAAAAGGATTTTCCGAAAGTAAAAGAGGAGCTGCTTCGGATTGATGAACATGCATTTATCATTTCAATGAATGCAAGTGAAGTCTTTGGCAGAGGGTTCAGCCTGCAACGTATGTTTGAGTATATGGAATAAGAAAAATTTATGAAAATCTTTGGAGAAGTCTCTCTGAAGGTTTTTTCTGCACTGTTTTATTATTGATAAGTGTTTATGTATAATGAGAGAGTAACAGTTGAAATACCACTTTAAGTATACAATAATATTGTTATGTAAACTAAAGAGAGGAAGCAAGTTATTTCATGGAAAAAAAAGCTCTTTTAATTATTGATTTGCAGGTAGGTCTTGAATCTGCAGAAAAAAAACTCTTTCAACTGGAGAGAGTTCTAAATGAAGTAAATGATCGAATCGCTGTTTATCGAAAAGAAAATCGGCCGATTATCTTCATCCAACATGAAGATGAAGAGCTGATACCAGACTCTCATGCCTGGCATTTATTTCCTGAGCTGCATGCAGAAGAAAAAGACTACTATATTTCCAAGACACATGCCAACTCCTTTTTTCATACAAATTTAACTTCACTCCTAGAAACATTGGGGGTTACTCAGCTGGAAATCTGCGGTGCTCAAACTGAATATTGTGTTGATACAACGATACGAATGGCTCATGGGCTTGGATATAATTGTTTTATGAAAAAAGGATTAACAACAACGCTGAATAACAGCAGGTTGAAAGCTTCTGAGATTATACAACATCATGAAGCAATCTGGAATCTGCGGTTTTTAACTTTTTTTTCTGAGTAAATAAATTCTATTCTTAAGACAGGGTGTAAACTTAAAGCAGAAATTTCTGTCTGAATGAAAAGGAGGAAATACTAATGTCTGGTATTACGGCAAAGCAGATTTTGACAAAAACGAAAAATACTGACTGGTTTGGTACAGACTATAACATGAATGTTTATCGTGGATGTAATCATGGATGTATTTATTGTGATTCAAGAAGTGAGTGTTATCAAATTGAACAGTTTGATCAAGTAACCTACAAAGAAAATGCTTTGGTGCTTTTAAACCAAGAATTGCAGGGGAAACGTAAGAAGGCGGTCATCGGTTTTGGCGCCATGTCAGATGCGTATAACCAGCTTGAAAAAAAGAAATACTTAACCAGACAGGTACTTGAATTAATTGATATTCATGGCTTTGGCATATCTTTAGCCACAAAGAGCAGCCTTCTCACCAGAGATATTGATTGTTTCAAAAAGATTCAACGTCATTCACCTGTAAATCTTGGCTTCTCATTCAGTACATCGCATGATGGGCTTGCACGAAAAATTGAAAGAAATGTGTCATTACCAAGTGAACGATTTAGAGCTATTGAAGAGTGTAAGCTAAATGGACTATACTGTGGTTTGTTAATGATGCCGATTTTGCCTTACATAACAGACAATTGGAAGTTAATGGCAGACTTAATCTATAAAGCCCATGAGGTTCAGGCAGATTATATCTATCCGTTGTTTGGGATGACATTAAGAGATCGTCAAAAAGACCATTATATAGCCAGCTTGCATAAATTGTCACCGGCATTGGCAGAGAAATACCAACGAAACTATAAAGAAACTTACTTTTTCCCAGCCCAAAACTATGAAAGACTTGTAGATAATTTTAAGAATCTATGTACTAAACTTGGTATCGTTTACGAGATGGCTGAGATTATAAGTAATTATCAGATGCCTTATGAAGCCGAACAAAGTACATTATTCTAAAAAAGGAGATAAGCTCTTATAGAGGTTAGACAAATTGAAGAGAGGGGTGCTGGAGTCTTCTTGCAGATGCAGCATCAATAGAAAAGATAAACATGTTGCTTATGTTATTATTGGTTTGCTAAAAACAGCACAGAGAAAAGGGCTTGGCACACTATTTTTCTCAAAACTTGATTGTTGGGCTGAAAAAAGGAAAGTTAGACGGCTGGTATTAACTGTTATAACAGAAAGCCAGGCAGCAGTAAATCTATATAGGAAGCTGGTTTTGAAATAGAAGGCATTAAAAGACAGGCAATTTTTCAAAATAACAATTATATGGATGAATACTACATGTCCAAAACCCTTTAATAACAGATTTTGGACATGCTTCTTTTATTTGACCGTTAAAACATCACCAATAATAACCGTTGTATCGACCATATTATTTTTAAGCATAATTTCTTCCAAACTTAAACCGTGCTGTTCAGCAATCAATGATAGGGCATCTCCCGGCTGAACGATATACGTAGTTGCTTCAGCTTCAGCAACTTCAATGACATCTTGGACCTGATCCGTTTCTTGTCCTTCTGCGACATCTACATCGGAAGCAGGTATGCCAGTTTCAGGCGGAGTAGAAGAGTGAACTGTTTCGCCCAGTGCAGTCTCCTGTGAGTCAGATGTATTCGTTTCGGCAGCAACACTTGAAGAAGTTGAACTGTTGGTTGTCTTGGCAGTTGAAGCGACCGAGCCTATTTTATCAATCTCCTTTTCAAGACGGACAATTTGCTCGTTAAAATAACTTTTTTCAGTGCTTGCCTGGTAGGTTTGGTATGCCAGATAACCTAACCCCAGCGTATTTATTAATAATAAAAGAAGAAGGATAACCAGTAATGCTGATGTCCCTGAATCTCTTCTTGATACACGACTTCTGTACTTTTCTCCCATAGATAAAAACCCCTTTTGTTTATTTTCATTAGCAAGTATAGCATATTTGTTTAAAAATAACTTCTGTTTTTTGTTAAAATTATGTTATTAAATCACAAAATAATTATTTGAGTGTTATAACCAGTGGGCATCCATAAAGGAATGGCAGAACAGGTATACCTGACATTTGATAGAAATATATTTCTAAGAAAAGAATAGGATTTTAATGTAATTAAAAGAAGTACATTCCGCTAAATACTTTCAAACCTGTTCAGCAATTTCAATCAAAAGAAGTGTATAGACTGGGAAGTACTGTGATCAATCATTTTTATAAGAAGCTGGTAAAGCTTGAAGAACGCTTGCATACAGACTGCACTAAAAGAATTGGAAAGCAAAGATATGAATTTTTACTAAATTTTTTAGAAGAGTTTTATTTGTAGATGGTAGGATGAATGATTCCGTATTAAAGAAAATAATCAGACATTTGTACCATAAAAAATCCGTCGCAGGACTTATGCTTACTAACAATTAATTCGCTATACTAAAATTATGAGTAAAAAATGAATGTGAGGTAAAATAGAATGAATATGAAAAGAACACGATTGGCGATTATTGGAGTAAGTGCTTTTCTGTTATTGTCAGGATGTCAGGGATTTGGTCGTTCATCTTATGATGAAAAAGAATATGTAAGTGAGAATCTGGTAGAGGTACTGGAAATAGAGGATAAAAATATTCCTGTTACTGTTGTTGGAGTGGATGAGAGTCAACCAGTAACAATCACCTATTATGAGAATAAAAATGAAACCTACACAATTGATGACCAAAATAATAAACTGGTTATCAAAAAGAATGAACCGAAGAAAGGCTGGTCAATTTTTTCATGGTTCAATTTTAACTTTGGCAAAGGAGCTGAAGTGATGGTGGAAGTTCCTTCAAGCCAGTTAAGCTCTTTAAATGTAAAGACAAGCAACAATAAAATTTCAGTCGAAAATATAAGTACTAACAACGCCAAGCTTGAATCTTCAAACGGAAAAATTCATCTGGAAGATATTCAAGCAGCAAACAAAGCTGAAGTGATGGTGGAAGTTCCTTCAAGCCAGTTAAGCTCTTTAAATGTAAAGACAAGCAACAATAAAATTTCAGTCGAAAATATAAGTACTAACAACGCCAAGCTTGAATCTTCAAACGGAAAAATTCATCTGGAAGATATTCAAGCAGCAAACAAAATAGAAGGCAAGACAAATAACAGTAAGATAGAGTTGGATGACGTCAATGCTAAAGAAATTGACTTTAAAACATCCAATGGAAAAATTGATTTATCGGAACTATCATTTTCAGACGGAAGATTCGAAACAAGTAACGGAAAAATTAGTTTTGACGAACTTTCGGTAAAAAGCTACTTAAGCATTAAAAGTTCAAATGGTTCAATTAAAGGGACGATTGCAGGAAAACAAAATGATTTTAGTGTTGAATCGAAAACATCGAATGGCAAGAATAATCTTAGCAATACAACATCCGGAAATAAAGAGTTAGTCGTTAAAACTTCTAACAGTGAAATAAAAGTAGATTTTTCGATGGATTAGCAAGGTCGTGCCGCCATCAGAGGTTTCAGACTGATTAAAAAAAGAGAAGCTGTTATAAAAATGATAGCTTCTCTTTTTTGTGCAGTTATTTTTAAATCAGCTCCAGCTTAACCTCAATGTTGCCTCTGGTTGCTTTTGAATATGGACAAAAGTCATGTGCTTTTTCAAGATATTCTTTTGCTGTCGCTTCATCCAGATCTTCAATATGCACATCCATAATGACACCAATCTGATAGCCCCCATCATCCGTTCCGTAGAGTGAAACTCTGGCTTTTACTGTACTGTCAGCTTCAATGTTTCCTTCTTTTAAAACATGCTGCAATGCTCCGTTAAAGCAAGAAGCATAGCCGGCAGCAAACAGCTGCTCTGGATTTGTTCCTTCTGCGTGAAGACCGGGAGGTGTAATTTTCATATGCATTGTTCCGTTTGGCGCTTCGACGTAACCATCTCTTCCACCATGATTGGTCATGGCAGTTTCATACATTTTTTTCATCTTATTTCCTCCGTTCATGTTTACACTTTTAATTGTAGTGCTTGTTGTCTTTTTGTTCAATTAATTTGATTGGGTCATATTTGGATTTTAAAGCTGGAGGAATAATATAAAAAAATGGATAGTTTTCTCCCGCATAGTTTGATACGATAAATAAAGTACACTTCAGAGAAGCATTTAAATACATTTAACTAAAAATTGAAAATACAAGACATAAACAGAAAATAGACTTGGCAGGGAGGCAGCGCAATGAAAAAGGAACTTCAGGGAGGAAGAGAAGGACAAATTTTTAGAGAAGGGAACGCTGTCATACGGCCGATGAATTCTTGGTCAAAAGAGGTACATGATTTTTTGAGTTTTCTGGACAAGCAGGGGGTTGAGTCTGTTCCAAGACCACTTAAATTGACGGAAGCATCAGAGTATGTTTCTTTTGTACCAGGAGAAGTATTCAACGATCCGCTTCCACAAATTTTTTTCACAGATCAAATGATTATTTCTGCCGCTGAATTATTAAGTATTTTTCATGAAAGAGGCAAAAATTATATTTATAACTTAACAGGATCGGAGAAATGGATGCTGAAATCAGGTGATAAAGCAGAAATCATGTGCCACGGTGACTTTGCCCCGTATAATGTAACTATAATTGATAACAAAGCATTTGGTATTATTGATTTCGATACTCTTCATCCAGGTTCAAAAATGGAGGATGTGGCATATGCTGTTTACCGCTGGTGTCTATTAGATGGAGGTCAGGCTGGTGAGATTAGCTGGAGTGAGAAAATTAGAAAAATAAAGCTTTTTCTTGATATCTATGGATTTGATGAAAAGGATCGGGTGCAACTGCCGGGGGCTATCACTAAAAGGTTGCTGAATTTGGTCTCTTTTATGGAAAAGGAGGCAAGTAAAGGAACACCCAATTTTCAAAAAAACATAGAAGACGGTCATGTAAAGAAGTACTTGACAGATATTGAACAGATTAATAAACGCAAGAAGCGGATTATTTCCGGCATTAGAAATACAAAATTTTAATCTAAAAACTGGTTCAGTCAAAAGGAGTGCTTTTTATGAAAATTTCCGATGAATTATATGGTGAATATGAGCTCAAAGATCAGGTCCTTATAGATTTAATTCAAAGTAAAGAACTGCAGCGTTTAAAAGAAATTCATATGGCCGGTCCGGCATATTTGTTAAATCCAGTCTGGAACGAAACAAGATATGAACATTCAATTGGTGTGATGCTGCTGATTAAAAAACTTGGTGGATCATTGGAAGAGCAAATTGCTGGGCTTCTTCATGATGTTTCGCATACAGCATTTTCTCATCTCATTGATTTTGTATTGGATAAAAAAGAAGAAAATTTCCATGAAGAGATTAAATTGGATTTCATTTCTAAAAGCGGCATTCCGAATATTTTAAAAAACCACGGGTATGATTATAAAAAACTGCTGCTGGATGACACGCAATGGGCAATTTTAGAGCAGTCAGCTCCAGCATTATGTGCGGATCGAGTGGACTATACACTTCGGGAAGTTCATCGATATTATGATGTTCCCCTTCATGAAATTCATTCATTTCTTAATAGTTTAAAGCAGTTGAAAGGACAGATGGTTTTAGATGAATTGATTTGGGGCGAATGGTTTGTTGAACAGTATAATAAAGTTGTTGTTGATTTTTTTTATGAACCCTTGAATATTTACAGCAATTATTTGCTGAAACAAGTAATCCATTACGCAATGAACCAAGAAATAATTTCAGAATCAGATTTTCTTCTGACAGATAACGGACTCCTTCAAAAAATACAGTCAGCTGATAGCTGGGAAATAAAATGCCTGCTTGACTTTTTACAACAGCCGCCTGATTTAAAGATTACCGGAGCAGGGGAAGACTTCGACATTTTTCATCAGACCAAATCACGTAGTGTCGATCCATTTATACTTGTTTCAGAGGAGATAGTCACGACCTCCGAAAAATCAATACAGGCAAAAAGACAAATCCAAAAGGCTATCCGGCGAGGTGAAGAAGGACTTTATTTGAAAATCCAACAGTAAAATACAGAATAAGTTGCTGAAAAACGATTCCGTACCAGGCGAATAATCTGATAGAAGATGTTTCTTTACAAAAGCACTCTCAATATGCCAGTTATCATTAAGGGCGTGTATTTCAATAGAATTAGTTTTGTACCGTAAAGAAAGAATGGCTGACAGGTGTTTGGAAAAATAAGTAGTATTTTCTAATTTGCCAGTGGATGCAATTCAGAAAAATATCCAAACATATACCCAGCTTGTCTCTTGGATAAATCTCAGCAAAATCTACTGGTCTTTTTGCTGCTTCATGAAAAAGAAAGAGCAATACCTTGTTCTTCAAATGAAAACAGCATTTTACTTCGAAGTTTTCAGCTATATAAGAAAATATTTTCCAAATATTAACGAGTGAAAAATCAAATGCTTGTTATCAAAAATATGATACAGACCGTTCCGATGGATTTGAGTCGCTGGCTAAAGTAACTGAGGAAAACTGGTTGTTTTAAGCTTAATTACTTCAAAATCAGGCACATCGCATTCATGAGGCACTGCAATATATCAGCTTAGATCGGTTGTATTTGAGTCCAGTTCAACGGAAGAAGGAAATATCCTGGCAGAAGATAAGCAATGGGAGAAACTAAGTTTCATTTGCCCAATCGCTGAAGAAGTCTGGGCGTAGTTGTTTAGTGAAGAAACGAAATAAGAAACAGTCAGAGCATCTTTTTTATTGATGTTCTGGCTATTTTTGTAGAACCGTTTTCTTTTGAATAATATAAAAGCAAGCGAGAAAAGTATGGGGTATACGAACAGAACTTTACCTAAAGAGGAAAGAAGAAATTATTTTTATTGGAGAACGGAACAATGGACTGTCATATTTTTGGAGTGCTGCTCCTTCTGATCAACTATTTAAATATCCAAGTGGAAATCTTGAGTTTATACCCCGAAAACAAGAATATCGAACGAAATTTTTGTTAATTTTTCCATTTTTCTGAATTATTTTTTCATATATTTTTATTATTTTATCATTTTATGTAAAAAGGTGATTATTATAATTAATCTAAATAAAAAAAAGGTAATTACTGTTAATAGAGGGATTGCAATATCTCTAATTTAAAGATATCCTTTAAATGGGTTGAGTAAAATTGTGTAAATATTTTGGAGGAAAATGAATTATGAGCTTTTATATAGAAGCACAGTTGATTAAGAATTTAAATAGTAATTCATCTGAAAATAAAAAAAGAAATTTTGAAGTAACTTTTTCAAATTATACAGAAGATGACAAGAAAATAGAGCAAATTATTTCTAAAGGATTGAATAGCTTTCAGAAAAGAAATAGTACGGTTCGAATTGATGATGGATTTATAGAATTTTTTGAAAATAACTCGGTGAAATTAAATCTTGAATGTTCGTTTATCCACGTAATAAATGATAGAGAGCTAGAGCATTTAAGACAGGAGCTTATTACTGTTTTTCAGCCTTCAGAAAATAGTCAGGCTGCTGTACCCGCTGTTATTCCAACAAATCAGCCTGCTTTGACACCAAATCTTGCATTGGAAGTTGAGGAGATGAAGCAGGATCTCGAAGCGGCATTTGTCTCAACCGTTAACTCAAATATCAAAAGCTTCCAACATGAGTTAAGAAAAGAACTTAATGCTCAATTAGATGGTTTTCGAACTGAGATAACAAATGAAATGACCAGAATGTTAGTTGACATTAAAAATGAGACAGAAAAAAGCAGCGCTATTTTAAGTGACGATTTGTTGATGTCTCAGGAAACAAATGTTGAACTGATTCAAACAGAAATAAGACAACTCTCTCAAAAGGATAAAGGAAACTATTCCAAATTGAAGAAAAAACTAGAAAAGCTGGAGTCTGTAATTTCTTCACAGGGAATACAGAATGAAGGCTTGAAACAGTCTCTGATTGATGCGTATACGGAAACAGCAGATGATAATGAAGAAAAACTTGCATTTTTTAAAGATCAGATATCAAGCGAAATAGAAGAAAATAATCTTATTCTTAGTGAAGAACTGCAGCAAACAGAAAAAAAATTTAATGAGCAGCTGACAACAGAGACAAGAGAAATTAAGAAGAGGATTCAACAAGTTAACTTGCTTGTAACAGAAGCAAATGATTCTTCAGCAGATGCCATTGAATCTGCTGAGCTTGAGAAACATTTTTCAGCACTGACAAAACTGATCAGAGAAAGAGAAGGACAGACAAACGCAATTTTAACAACGATTCAAGAGCACAGCATTCATTTGGAAAAACGAATTGATGAAGTGAACAAACGGTCTGCCAAATTGGATCATATAGAAGAGTCTGTTTCAAAAGTAGTTTTTGATTATCAGAAGGAGAGTCAAAAGGTTTCAAAAATTGTTGAAAATCTTCTTCTTTCAACTGATGGTGAGCTCAAAATGACTAATCTACTGGATGCTATCAAAGAGAATAAAACAGAATGGTCTTCATTGTATACAGGTATTGAACAAAATCATGAAGAACTAAATAAAAAGATAACTCAGCTTGAACAAAATATACACGAAATTCAGAAAAATATGAGCCAGATTGGCACTTCTGTTTCAAGGTATAATGACGAGCATAATAAAACAGTAACGATCATAGATAAGCTTCTGAAAGAACAAAAAGCAGACATGAAAGCATTACTTCTAAACGACCAATCAAATACAAATAACAAACCACACATTGAAAAAATAGACATCCAGGCTCCTGTTGAAGAAACGAAAAAGCCTGAGCGAAAGATAGAAGCAACAAAGAGGGAAGAGCCTGAAAAGAAACAAGTCCAACAGAATGAACCACAAAAAATAGAAGCTAAAGTGGAAGTACAAAAGCAGGAAGAACCTAAAAAAGTAAAACCTAATGCTGAATTACCAAAAAACACGGAACAAAAAACAGTTGATACTGCACCTGAGGGGAATGTTGCTGAAAGTCAGAAACTAGCAAAAACAGAGCCTGTAAAAAAAGAAGAAATAAAAGTATCCGTTATTGCTCCTGAAACTAAGCCAGCTGTTGAAAAGGCTGTGGCACAGTCCCAAAGTAATTCAACGGAAAAGAACGAAAAATCTGCAGAGAAACCAGGTCATCCCAGCGCATTAAAAACAGCTGTCATGAAAGAGATCAATAATGCTGAGAAGAAAAGACTCTCAGTCAATAGAAATCAAGTTAATCCCCTGATAGATCATTACGATAAGGCAACAGATCTATTTGCGGAATCCTATACACTTCAAGGTGCAAATAAAATGTTGAAAAAGAATAAGTCTGACTACCGGGAAGCAATTATGAATGCAAATTATATTGAATATCGCTGGACTAGTATACAGCCTGATTCATACCTGTTTGAGAAATATAAGCTCAATGATTTCTTAAAAGAGGTTCAGCAGCTTCCGGAATTTTTATCACAATTGAATGCTGAAAGTAAAAAGGAATCCAGATTCAATCAAAACGTTATAAAGATAAAAAATTCTGTTTGGCAGAAACTTTCTGGATATCTTTGGCTAAGCATTTATCTTGAGAAGATCCTTGCTTTGGAAACACCACATGAGTAAATAATTAACTGCTTATAACGATTGAACCGGGACTGAATGGCGTCTCGGTTTTTTACTTTCTTATACAACCCTGAATTGTCAATTAGATGCTGAAAGTGATATCCTAGAAAATCAATAACTATCAATCCTTCATCCATTCACCAAGTATTAACTTATTTATTAGCTAAATCATGAAAACTGTGCTATATTATTTTGTTACACTTATTTAACGTGTCTTTTGAAAAGGGGAATGGTTATGTCAGATGAACAAAAGCTGGAAGAGAATTATTTGAAGGAAGTATACGATGAATTGACTGCATCTCATGAAGAGCTTAGTAATAAAGTTAAAAAATCAACAGAAGAAGGACGTTCGGCACTTCAGACAATAGACGAGGATGTTCGTTTAAATCATGATAATATATCAGATAATCTGGAGACCTATGCTATGCTTGAAATGAAGAACAGAGAAATCGATCAAATGAACATTCGTATAAAAACTGCCGAAATAGAGTTGAAAAAGGTTACCTCATTATTAGATTCACCTTATTTTGGAAAAATAAATGTTGATTTTTTAGATGAAGAGCCAGCAATGGATTTTTATATCGGCATCAGTAATTTTACTAATAAAGATGGAGAAATTCGTATATATGACTGGCGTTCTCCAGTTTCAGAACTTTTTTATAATAATAAGCTGGGTAGTTCAACATACATTGCAAATGGGAACTCCATTCATGTATCTATTAATAATCGTAGACAATTCATTATTGAAGAGGATCGGCTGATTAAATTCTTTGACACCTCAATTGCCATTCAGGATGATATTTTGTTGGAGGCGCTGGAACGAGATTCACAAAGCCTGATGAGAGATATTACCTCGACAATTCAAAAAGAACAGAATGTTATTATTAGGGACACGGAGAATCCAATTATATTAGTAAATGGGATTGCCGGCAGCGGGAAAACATCAACGATTATGCAAAGAATCGCTTATTTACTGTATCTTCTGCAAAAAAAAATTACCTCTGATGATATACTAATTCTATCTCCAAACCATCAATTTATTCAATATGTTTCAGATGTGCTGCCTTCTCTTGGGGAGAAAAATCCTTTGAATTTAACGATGATTCAGTTTGTTCAGAAATATAGTAATATCCCCTTAAATCTGGAAGAGGAGGAGCAATATTTTTCCAGAATCAATAAGAATAAGGTTGACGAACAGACAAAAATTTTAAGAGAAAAAAAGTTTGTAGATTATCTTAGAGGTTCAGATGAACTACTGCTTTCAAATTTAGATTTCTTCAAAGAAATTCGATTTAAAGGCAAAGTAATCATTACCAAAGAAAAGATTCTAGAAATCTATCATTCTACACCTGATTATCCTCAGTTGATAGATAAGCTGCAGGCAACTAAAAAACGATTAAGCAGTTATTGGGAGAGCCAGCTTACGACTCAGGCTAAAAGCAAACGAATACAAAGCCAGATTTTATCTCTTACAGAAGATGTGCAAAAGAAATACTTTGGGGAACTTATTGCTGATGATTCCGAAGCGGGTGTTATTCGATATGGAAGAACACTGCTAAGAAAAAAATATCAGCGAATTACCAAAGCTATTCAACAGATTCAGTGGATAGACAATCAAAAAATGCTGTATTTGATTTATTCGGCATATACTGAAAAGAATGATTATTCTTCTGCTGATCAAAAGTCGCTGGATGAAGCAGTTATTCTGATGATGATCTCTCAAATCTTTATTGAAAAGATAAATCTGCCTAAAATGAACTTTGTATTAATTGATGAAGTTCAAGACTATACTCCCGCTCAGCTTTCCTTGTTAATTGATTTGTTTCCTCATACAGCATTTACAATGGTAGGCGACGAGAATCAGGCGATTTTCAATTCATCCATTGATTTTACTAATATTATCCGACTATTCAAGGAGAAAAATCAGGATGTAAAACAGTATAATTTATTGAGCAGCTATCGATCAAGCGGAGCAATTACAAAAACATTTAGACAGCTAGTTACAAATGATGAGAAGATGGAAATTATTCCTATCCGACCTGATGGAGATCAGCCAAAGCTGTTTAAATTCACTCAGCAAACTGACTTACTCAGTATCTTGGAAGGAATTTTTTCTGAGTTATCTGGAAGCCTCACGATTATTACTAAATCAGAAGCAGAGGCAAAAGAAGTTGCTGGGCTCATGAAAAAAAACTTTATAGAAGGAAATAATCAATTTCAGGTGCTGCCCATCAGTCTATCTAAAGGACTGGAATTTGATCAAGTACTGATTTACGATGTTTCAAGCAGCAACTATCACACAGATCGAGATAAAAAGATTCTATATACGAGCATATCAAGAGCCATGCAGAAGCTGTTCATCACTTATAAAGGGGAGAAAAGTCCTTTTATCTCAGAATTTAGTGAATAGATTTGATGGAATACAAATAAACCAGCGGGGAAATTAAATTACTCCGCTGGTTTTAATTTTTATTATTTCTTACTTGAAAATAGCAGAAGATCGTATTTCTTTTTCTGAGATTATGGAATAATAATAAACAAGTATTATAATTGTTTTACTGTATAATATTTTTAAATAAAAGAGTCCGTAATCGGAGCCGACAGCGTGATTCGGAAGCAGAGATAATGAATAATAGCCAACAATGTGTCCCTACGTAAAGATAAGCTTTGCTGACGAGGAAGAATAATATGAATTTTGTAAACAAGAATATACTGGGCAGAAGATTAGAGAAAGTTTGTCCCAAAAACGATTATTGAAGATAACATCAATTCTCTTAAAAATAAAGGGGGACTATCTCTTCCTTTACAGAATATGAGATTACGTAGATAATCAAATTATTAGTACTGATTATTTAAGCAACTATTCTGAAAGAGGTAATAGAAGTCAGTATTTATTCTAGCACTCTTCTAAAAATAAAATTGAAATAAGTAAACCAAGCCTATTCCAATTATCTGATGGAAACAAAGCCCATAATTTTTTTGAATCCAGAAAGAATATTGGTAAAGTGCTTCTTGTACTCTAACAAAAAATATAAATGAGGTGAATATAAGATGAACCAGTTAACCGAAATACAAAAACTTCAGGATTCTATTTTTGTAAAAAAAGAAGAAGGAACTGAAGTGAACTATTTTCTGTATCCAGAGTTTGAAGTACACAAAAATGTTCTTCCTTCCAGAGCTATTCAGGAATGGCATGCGCATACTGTTGTTGAAGAAGTCATCGTCGGCATAGAAGGAATATTTCATGTGGAATCTGTTGAGAATCAGAGAATTTCAATTTTAGAAGTGAACAAAGGTGACGTAGTTCGTGTTAATAACAGTATCCATCGTTTAACAAACAGAAATAATGAAGCAGCTGAATTTCTTGTGTTTCGTTTTGTTAAAACAGATGAGGATCAGTCTGAAATGATTAAGCAGGATAAAACTGTATATAGCAAGGAACAGGTCAAGCAACTGGTTAAAAATGATAAATAAGCATTAATTTAGGAAGATAAGCTTTTGGATTTCTATTGATTATTTTACGCAGAAATTTCAAAAAATGAAGAGCATCAGTTGTTGGTAACGAACTTTGACAGCTCTTCTATGAAAAAAATTTTTGATTCTTTAATAAAACACTTTTCCCGAAAAAATTGTGGAAAAAGTGCTTTTAGTTTATAGGGTATATTCATCTATTAATCAAGGATTTTACAAAAATGGTCTTACCTGATTTCTATTTTCAGGATGCCTTTCAATTTCTCGTTCAGAAATTTCTCCGATGATATCTCGGAGTGTGATTTTTTTCATCTCATTTTCAACAGATTGCTGGAGCAAATCGTATTTCTCCAAGAGGACGTCTTGAATATTCCCTCCAACAATACAGCCGGGAGCAGTTTTGGTATCGACATGGAAGAGGTCAGAATGACTTTCCACACTTCTATAAATATCATAAAAGCTGATCTTTTCAGGCTTTCGGGATAGCTTTGGGACCGCTTTTCCACTATGACTGATAATCAAACCTGATTTTTTTAGCTGACTCATAATTTTTCTGACAGAAACCGCATTTGTTTCCACACTGGCCGCAATAACTTCACTTGATAGATCTGTTCCTTTAAATATTTCTATATACGCCAAAATATGTATGGCATCACTAAATTTCACTGAATATTTCATCAGACTTCTCCTTTCCGGATTTTTCTCTTGATTTATAGTACCACATATTATAGAATAAACCTGTAATTTTAAAAAGAACAGGATTGAGATTGGAGGAATAAGAATGAATTATTTAATCACAGGTGCAACAGGAGAATTAGGCGGACATGTTTTAACGTATTTGAAAGAATTAGTTCCCAAGGAAAACATCTATGGTCTGGCAAGAAATCCAAAGAAAGCAGAAACCTTAAAAGCTAAGGGTTTTAAGGTACGCTTAGCAGATTATGAAAATCAAGAAGCTTTGTCAGAAGCATTGGAAGGGATTGATCGGTTACTGCTGATTTCAGGAGTTCCCGGCAATCGACAGCAGGAGCATAAAAATGTTATTGATGCCGCAAAAAAGGCCGGAATTGAATTTATCGCCTATACAAGTTTGGCAAACGCCATGAATGCAAACAGCCAGCTCGCTGAAGATCACGCCTACACAGAAAGGGTGATCAAAAAATCAGGACTGAAGCATACGATTCTTCGGAATAACTGGTATCTTGAAAACGAACTTCCTGTTATTGGGGCTGCATTATCTAGTGGAAAATTTGTTTATAGTGCTGGAGAAGGAAAAGTCGGCTGGGCTTTGCGTCGGGAGTATGGAGAGGCAGCCGCAATTGTTTTATCAGGAAAAACAGAATATCCTGAAATTTTAGAGCTGTCAGGAACGCCTGTTGATTATAGAGAACTGGCGAGAGCTGTTAAAGAAGCCTCCGGAAAAGATTTTGATGTGTCGAATGGAGGAGACAACGAATTTATCGAAAATCTTACCGCAAGTGGTTTGCCGGAGAAAGCAGCTGAGGTGTTTCTGAGTTTCCAACACGATATTAAAAATAAGAAACTTGATGTATCTTCAGATGATTTTGAAAAAGTGCTAGATAGACCATTAACACCATTGGCAGCAGCTGTAAAGGAACTTTTGGACTGAATGAATAAATAAAAAAGGCTAAAAGCTTTGATTTTGGAATTGGTCCTAACAGACTGGGCATATCCCTTCAATCAAAGCTTTTTCCTGCATTAAAACATAATAATATTATATGAGTAGCAATAAAAAGGAAATAATCGATTGGTAAATACAGTAACAATTTTATCAGATGGACATTTCATGTTATTATTAGTGGAAATAGAAAAATATTACATCAAAAAATACTAAATTATACAAAAGAGAGGTGGGTTTAATGAAACTGGCAGAAGGACTATTGCTGCGTTCAGAATACCAGCAAAAACTCGAAGGCATCCAACAACGAATTTTAAAGAATCTGAAAGTTCAAGAAGGGGACGAGCCCGGAGAGTATCCAGAAACATTACTGAAAGAATATTCAAAAATAAATGAGGAGCTGAGCTTTTTGGTTACTCAGATTAATGCATGTAATCAGCAGAAAATACTGGATGATGGCCGAACGATATCAGAAGCATTGATCGCTCGAGAAGAAATGGTTCGTAAGAGAAAATTATTGGTATTGATTCAATCAACTGCCACAGATTCAAATTTTAGAAGGACAAGAGCAGAAATAAAAATTAAAACAACAGTAAATATTTCAAGGCTTCAAAGAGAGATTGATCACTTATCCAAAGAATTCAGAAAACTGGATACACTTATCAGAAAAACAAATTGGTCAGTTGATCTGTGATGCAGTAGTCCGTCGGCAGTTCATTTTCATTGAAAGCACAAACTTATAGTAAACTGGTGGGACATACATTTACTTGTGAACAATCTAACTATCATAGATCAAAAGATCAAAGAAAATCTGTAAATGCGGATTTTATACTTATGTAGATATTATTAACAGAAAAGAGGAAACAAAAATGACTAAGCCAAGAATTTATACCATGAGTTTCGCCAGTGTTTACCCTTTATACATTACAAAAGCAGAGCGTAAAGATCGTACAAAAGAAGAAGTGGACCAAATTATTTACTGGCTGACTGGCTATAACGAAGCTGGCTTAAAAAAACAGATTGATACCAATATTGATTTTGAAACATTTTTCAATGAAGCGCCTAAACTTAATCCTGATCGCTCGTTGATAAAAGGAGTTATTTGTGGTGTTAGAGTAGAGGAAATTGAAGAGCCGCTTATGCAGGAAATCCGTTACTTGGATAAATTAATTGATGAGCTGGCTAAAGGAAAAAAAATGGAGAAAATTTTGCGCAGTTGAATATGTCTGAGCTATTAGGCTTGAAAAACTGAATAATTCAAAAAACACTCGGATATGATATCGGGTGTTTTTTAATATGGACGATACTGAATTTTATTGAGATAATAAACATAATTAATGAATGAGCAGCATTTTTACTTATCTTATTATTAATGAGATGAAAGCTAAAATATTTTGTAAAGGTTAGTGAGAAGTTCTATTATTTTTGAAGGAGCAGTATAATTTGAAAAGGGGAAGTATTTTCTATGGGGAAAAATGAGTTGTTTTACGATCGCTTAATTGAAGCATTCACTTCGGTTGGGAAAGTGCAAAAAGATATCAAGGCGGCTTATGTTATCGGTTCGAGAGCTAAAAAGGAGCAGCTTACTGATCAATGGTCTGACTTGGATTTGTTAATTTATACAGAGGAGCCTGAAAAATATTTGGAAACACCAAAGTTTATTTCTCAATTTGGGACGATTTGGAGTTCCATTAAGGTTAAGACAATGAATGATGAGCAGAAACGTCTGACTCTTTTTGACGGTGGCTATCAGGTTGATATTGTGGTAAAAACCAATAAGGAATATGCGGAACAGGTTAAATCAGAAAAAGTGCCCGAAATGTTTAATCAAGGTGTTCAATTAATTGTAAACAATGCTGGGAATGGGGAACAACTGCTGCCGAATCAAGAAAATCAACTAGAGAAAATACCTTTGACAGAAGAAAATTTTGAACAGTTAAATCAGCTTTTCTGGTTTATGACCCTGTCTATCAGCAAACAATTGCTGATAGAGGAAAATTGGGCGGTTAAAGCTAAAGAACAAGCATATAAAAATGTCACATTTCAAATGATCGAATGGTACGAACTTTCTCTTAAGGACAAGAATGTTGAAGAAAAAAGCAGCGGCAGATTTATCAATGAATGGACAGAACCCTCTGTTTACAAGGCTCTTTTCAATGTTTTAGGGCAGTTTGGAATGGAAAATAACTGGGAGGCATTGCAACAATCCATTGATTTGTTTTTGAATCTGTCAGAGCCTTTGCAGAAGCTTACCGGGTTTATTATTTCTGACGACCTGCAATTGAAAGTTACAGACTGGATTGAAACCAATAAAGGGTTGAAGCAGTCAGAGAGCAGCTAAGGTGAGAGTTTATTAAAATGGCCAATATTCTCTAGCTGTCACAGGAGCAGGTGAAAGAAATGACTGCATAAAACTAGATTTAAGATAGTTTGAGTTTATCTGCATTGCTGCTGCTTTTCTCAAGAAGCTTAACAATTGATTAATGCTGGATAATCAGAGAAAATCATTAATCAAACCAAGTTATTTTAACAGGGGTTAGTGAAAATGGGGTATGATTGATTTCAAGGAATGATGTATAATAATTGAGAATTTTTATGCAAAAAAAGTCTAATTAAATATATTGTAAAGGATGGCGACAAGTGCAGCTCACTTTTAGATCAGCAAAATTAAATGATTTAGATAGAATTATGGAAATTGAACAGTCAGGTTTCTCACCAGAGGAAGCAGCAACAAGAAAAGCGATGAAAGAAAGAATTCAAGTCATTCCAGATAGTTTTATTGTTGCCACTGATCCACGAAGTAAACTTTTGGGCTATGTTGTAGGTCCGGTTATTAATGAACGATGTTTGTACGATGACCTATTCAAAAAAACTGTTTTGAATCCTCAAACAGGCGGATATCAGTCAATTCTAAGTCTTGCAGTTGCTCCAGAATATTATAGGCATGGTATTGCAGGGAAATTGCTGAAAAAATTATCAGAAGAAGCAAAAGGCCATAAAAGAAAAGGGATTACACTAACTTGTTTGGAGGAACTGATCCCTTTTTATGAAAAAAACGGGTATAAAATTGAAGGGATCTCTAGTTCACAACACGCCGGAGAAACTTGGTATGATATGATTTTAGATTTTTAGAAAAACTCTAAAAAAGGGAATACGAAAAGATGTTAAGTAAAAGATTGAAAATTAGAAGATTTGAATCAGAGGATTTAGCAGATGTTCACGACTACTTATCTGATGATGTGGTGGTAAAATATGAGCCATATGCTGTACATACTTATGATGAAAGTCATAGAGCTTTGGAAAAAATGAGTTATTCAGTAAATTTTTGGGCTATTTGTCTCAAAGAAACCGGTCAAGTAATCGGACAGATTTATCTTTCCGAGCAAGAGCAAAATAGCTGGGAACTTGGCTATGTTTTTAACCGAAAATTTCAAAAGCAGGGATATGCAAGTGAAGCAGTATCCATCTTGCTGGATGATGTTTTCATTTTCAGGATTGCACATCGAATTTCAGCAATGTGCAATCCTGAAAATGAAAACTCATGGAAGCTTCTGGAAAGAGCAGGCTTTAGAAAAGAAGGCCATCTTCTCAAGAACGTGTATTTTAACAGAGCAGTAAATGGTGATCCGCTATGGCAAGATACGTATCTTTATGGAATGTTGAAAAATGATTTTATTCACAATAATTATCAAAATCAAGGATTATCCGATTTTTAAGAATAAATTTTTTAAGGAGTACGAATGAATATTTTAGTAATTAATGGACACCCAGATAAAGAAAGCTTTTGCACCGCAATTACTGAGCAATATTTATCATCTTTAGATACAGCTAAACACACGGTTAAAAGTATTCACCTGTATAAAATGAGCTTCGATCCTGTATTAAGGCTTGGGTACAGAGAACGGATGGCTGTCGATCGATCTATTGAATACTCACAGGAGCTATTGCTGTGGGCAGATCATCTGGTCTTTATTTACCCTATTTGGTGGAGTTCAATGCCCAGTTTAATGAAGGGATGGATCGATAGAGTATTCACTCCAGGTATTGCCTATTCTTCAAATAATAAAGGCTCTTTCCTTTTAAACTTTTTAACGGGTAGACAATTTAAAAAATATCTGAAAGGAAAAACTGCTGAAATCATCACAACCTCTATGGCTCCAAACTGGTGGTATAAAATATTTAGCGGTTTTTTAAGTGTCCCTGACAGTTATGGTGTAGCTGTACTGAAAAATGCGGTATTGAATCATTGTGGGATAAAGACGAAGAAAGTTATGGTCTTGGGAGAAATGGGAAGAGAAACGAACACGTTGGAAATAAGAGAAAAATTTCTGGGAAAAGTCAGCCAGCGAGCATTAAGCTTGTAGATGTTACGGCTTAGAATGAAGAAAAAAGAAAGGCATCTTTCAGGCGATGATTCTACTTCTACAGGAAAAGAGCTTTGACAAGATTACTGTGAAAAAGATATTTATACTTGAGCAAGTATAAGTCAAAGTATTTTTATTTACACTCACTATGTAGATAAGTATGATTTTGTAGAAAGCTGTCAAAGAGAATTAATGGAGAAGGGGATTGTGATTTTTTTAAAGTATATTGATAAATGTCTAAAAATACTCATGGATTACTTATTCCTAAACCAATAAGTTAGATGTTCAAAAGGAAAGAGACGTGTCATGGAAATACCAATTCATAAGCTAGGCGATATTGTTGAACAATATTATAAGCTAGGCTATTTCAATAATGATTCATTAGAATCTGCTATCAAGAAAATGGAGGCTGATCTAGAGACAACAATAGGAATTACTTTACAGCACAATGAAAATGAGGCAGAAGAAAATTCTAGAGTTAAGCCGTCAGCGTTACAGCTTATGCTATGCTTGCTGAACCATACGTATTTCACAACTTTGATCGTTCTGTATGTGGGAGCTCCTATACACCGCCTGTATATCCATAAACCCACGGAAGGTTGACATATGAATAATATAGCTTGAACCAAATCCGCCCCTTGTATTCATGCTGTAAATTGGAGAATGTCCAGAAGCGATCACATAGGAAGTATGACCCAACCAGTTTTTTAATAATAATCAAACCGCTTTTCTCTGCTTGAAGGACTTTATATAATATATGCTTTTTAAACCATTTTAGAATTTATTATTTTATGATATAATCATTTCAAAATGTAAAGTAAGGTGTGATTGGTTTGTGGATTACTAACAGTAAAGAAATGGTCAATTTATTTTTTATTGAATTGTCCTTTATTGTTATCATCGGAATACTCATATTTTCGATTTTAGGCAAAAGAAAAAAGGCTCAATATTCTTGGGACAAGAAAAGAGGGGCAAATGTTTTTCTTGTTTCAATTGCTATTCTTCTTCTTATTGTACTAGCTATCTTTATAGGTATTTATTTATACGATAGGAATACTATTAGATTTTAAGTATGAGCATATGTTCCACCAGTTAGGTGCAAAAAATGTGGAGAGTATATTGAATGTGGGTAGCCGTGTCTTAGGAGAGTAGGCAATGAAAAGCTTGATTACCACTTGGCATTAAAATGATTCAATAAACATTGAAAGGTGGTTTTGTATGGGCATTGAAGATAGGGATTATTACAGAAAGCGATACTCGAATAAGAGCGTGAAGAACTCAAAGAAAAGCAATAGTTTTTTGCTACTTGGTGTTTTGTTGGCTGTTGCTGCGACTGCTGCTCTTATATATTTTTTCATCTGACAACCAAAAAGACTTGAACATTCTAATATGCTACCCCTGTCTAGGACACTTAATTATTTCAGTGTCCTAGACAGGGGTATTAGTTATAGGAAAAAGAAGAATGAAACTGACGAGAGAACAACGGCTCGCTTGTTGAAATGCTGATAGAAAATGATATGGTAATCCGAAAAAGCGAAGGGAAGGAGCTATAATCATGAATATTTTACTTATTACGCTACTTGCAGTTTTTCGATTGTAATCATAATGTATGCATATATCATTATTTCGTATATGAAGTTACAGAATATTAAAAATATATTTTAATTTACTAAAAATATTTAAAGGTGGTAGTATTTTGGCATGTCTTAGATTTAACAGAAGAAAAGAAACTCCCCAACAATACCATGCTCGGAGAAAAAGAGAAACTATATTGATACTTGTAATTATGGTTATAGGTTCTCTAGTGCACTTCATAAGCTGGCTATTTCAATAGAGATTTAAGTCGAAAACACAGCACTCAGAGGTTCAAAACAGGTACGAAACAAGTACAAAAGAACTTTGAATAATATATATTATGTAAACTAGAAAAATAAGGAAATTAGATACCGCTGTACTGGCTTGCTACCTGCAGTTTTTCGGCTCTATAAAACATGGGGCTGCCAAAAGTATTTTTACTTTCATCAGTCCCATGTTCATTTTTAGATAAAAAACATATTGTTTATTGTAGCCTGTCTATACTCCCTTCATTAAGATATGGTTTGACAAATTTATAAATATTCTTTCCCGGCTCTCCGTAAGTTTGGACAAGCTCGTTATGTATGTCCGATACTTTTTTATTTTTCCCTTTGACTATTTTAACGACATTCGCGAAGGATTTTTGATAAATACTAGGGAATTCTTGTTTAAATTTCTTTTCAAATTCAGTAAGTTCACTACTCTTTTGGGAAACTGACTCTCTTTTTATTTTGATAGTGATATTCATTTTTTTCCAAAAATTAACGACAAAATTATACCCACAATCATTACTAACAATCGTAAATTTTTGTTTTTCTTTTGTTTCCTTTGCGATTAAGTAGCCCAAGTAGCTGCTTAACTGAAAGTCTAGTGCGTTTTGTCCAGAATTAACTTTAATAAGATACCAATCAGCTGGTGCTATTGCTTCTAGTTGATCCAATGATATTTTCTGGCATTTATCTGTATAAAAAATATAAATTTTGTCTTGAACAGTAAGTTCTCCAATTAATTCATGGAAAGTCGCAGAGACGTTTTCAAAATCAATTAAATAGTTCATATAAAATCACCTCATATAAAAAGTATGTTTTAAAAATAGCACTTTAAGTATATCACACAATTTCTAGAGATATTTCATATTTATATAGTTTTTATATCTTTTCTCGTTACATATATGTTCTTTGAAACTAAAATCCCTCTATAGTGAATTCAGAATTGCTGAAAAATAATGGCTTACAAGTAAAGTATTAAGACTGTGATAAAACTTCTCAATTAACTGGCACATATCCGCTTTCTTCAACAAGTCGTTGTCCTTGATTGGTGAGCAGCCAATCCAATAATTTTTGTGTATTCTCATTGGCTGTTCCGGCAGTAATCCCATAGACCTCTACTGTAAATGGATAACTTCCGTCTTGAATATTTTCTTTCGAAGGTTCGATTCCATCCACTGCCAGGAGCTTAATTCCTTTATCCGATTTCATATCTGTTGCATAAAAGCGGAATGAATAGCCGACTGCAGACGAATAGTTTCTATAAGCAGCAACTCCACTGATAATACTGCCCATTCCCGCAGCGTATTCTTCTTTCATCGGAGCAAGTAGTTCTTGTCCCTCCATTACTTTTGTCAGCATAGTTGTCTGGCTGCCAGAATTTTCCGGACGTTGAAAAGCTAAGATTTTTTCGTTTAGTCCACCAATTTCTTTCCAGTTGGTTATTTTTTTCAAGTAAATATCCTGAATTTGACTCACAGAGAGCCCATCAATTGGATTCTCCTCATTTACAAAGAAAATAAAGGCTTCTTTAGCAATCGGTGTTAATACTAGTTCTATCCCCTGCTCTTCTGCCAATCTCAAATGTTCTTTTGACGGCTGAGCGGCAAAAATAATGTCTGTTTCTCCGTTGATCAAACGAGTATATGCTTCGCTTGTTTTAGAACATCTGACATAATCCCAGATGCTTTCTTTAATTATCCCACGATAGACAAATTCAGAAATGGCAGAATAAACAGGAAATGCTGCTGTAGCTCCATCTAGTTTGGGATAATCACTGTCTATAATCAGTTCAGGTTCTTCGGCAAGTCTGGCGATATCAGATTCTTCGTTGAATGGAGCATAATCATAAATATTAATTTCATCAGATATTTGAGTTACTGTATAATCTTGTTCAAGAAAAATCGTCTTTTTCCTATAGCTTTGATAAAAAGGAAGTGCCAATAACAGAGCTGCCATGAGAATCAATGAATATGCTGATCCTGTCCAGCGGCTTTTATTGCCCTTTTTCCAAGTGAAAATGGAGACCAGTACAACAACGATTGAATAGGTAATGAGAATCATAAATGGAAAAAGAGAATAATCCCCTGCAAATGAAAAAAGAAAATTAGGGACTAAAAAGGGAAATGTTAAGAACATAGCATTACTGATGTAACTACTGTCATAGCTGTAGCCGCCAAGTACCAGTGAAACTGACCAGACTACTAAGTAATAGCCTGAAACTAGAAGAAATGGTAAATATTTTTGTGTAAAAGTTTCAGGAAACACTGTTTTTTCAGTAAACCTATACCAAAGAAATACCAATAAGGCTACTCCTGCTATCAATAAAATAGGGAAAAATATCCATAAAATGATACTGAGATCAATAATCAGCGGAGTGAGAATTCCTCCATATACCAAGACTTTCGTATAATATCTTTTATTCTCCATTTTATATTCCTCACAATCAATTTCTTTTATTCAAGTATAATGGTTATTTTTTATCATTACCAGAGTAATTCAGCCTAAAAAAACTACTGCCTATTTGTCCAAGTTTCTCAGGGAAAATAAACAGCAGTCTTTCTAATTATTCATCAAAATCTCGTAATTGATCTTCTGCAGGAGCCATATGCGTATGATAGGTATCTATTTTGAAATTTAAACGATCCAGTGCTCCCTGCAATGTCTGTATTCGATTTTCCAGGATATCTTTCTGATCATCTAAAAGGCTCAGCCTGGCAGGAACCGTTCTCTTCCCTTCTTTAAACAAAGTCAGATATTCTATGAGTGCGTCGATAGAAATGCCAGCATTACGCATTTGTCTGCTGAAAGAAATCCAGCGCAAGTCTTCATCATCAAATATTCTGATCCCGATCTCACTTCTTTTAACTGGTGGAATCAGTCCAATTCGTTCGTAGTATCGAATGGTGTCTGCAGAAACACCTGTCGCCTCACTTGCTGCTTTAATGTTCATAATGATCGCCTCCTTATTTATATCGGACGACAAACTTCAACTAATTTGAATGACTCAGCCTCTGATTCATACTCATATTTCAAAATCATACAGTTAGGAAATCCCCCTTTCAATATTTCTGAAGGGTCCTGCCAATGACTTAAAAAGTGCAAGCAGGCACCTGCATGTGAAACAGCCAGTACATTTTGATGATCTCCTTTTCGCATAATATCCTGACAGGTTTTAACCAAACGTTTTCTCACTTGCTCTCTTGATTCCCCGCCATACTGAAGGAAGAAGGTACTCTTGTCTTCTGGATTTAAGTCTTCACTTTCTCCTTCAAATGTTCCAAAGTCCATCTCCTTTAATCCTTTTATTCTAGTGTAATTCAGCTGATTATGTGTGACAATCTCCAGCGTATCGCACGCTCTTTCAGATGTAGAGCTGTAAGCATGATCGATTGTAATGCCATCAAAATAGCGACTGGCTTCCTCTGCCTGCTTAATTCCTTCTTCTGTTAATGGAGAGTCGCACGCTCCCTGTATTTTTCTTCTCACATTAAACAATGTTTGCCCATGCCTCATCATATAGAATGTTTTCTTCAAAAAATTTCCTCCCAACATTTTTTCTCATTGTTATCTATTTACAGTTTACTTCTTGAAGCTCACTCTAAGTCAATTATTTAAATGTACGAATTTATAAGGTATAATACTTATACAGCTCAGGAGGAGATCATATGGGAAAAAAGATAAAACACTTTTCTTTTATTGGGATCTTTATAACCCTTTTTACAGTTACTTTGGGCTATTTTCTTCAAACAATTCTATTTCCTATACAGGACTTAAATACTTTGTCAAAAGAAGAGCTGCTAAAAACACAAAAAGAAGCTGCCCTAAATTATGATTTAGGTATTGTACTAATGAACATATCCGTAGTCCTTATAATCATTTTTGTATTCATTTACTTGTTTTTGTATATAAAAAATAAGTAAAAATATTTTTACTCAGCAACCTTCAAAAACCAAACCAACTTTGCAACAGCAATTGTCAGTGATTCATTAGCTTATCAAGGTTTATTGTGATGTTTAGACTATAGTTAATCTTTAAAATCTGTCGTCTCTTCGTTGTTTCATCTCTTTATCCAATTTCTTCTGTGCCTTCTTAGCTCCTCTGTCCAAATCTTTTCGCAGTTTGCGAGCAGCAAATGATTCAAAGAGCGAATCAAGATCATAGCCAGATGGATAAAGTTCATCTGCAGTACGAAGCAAGGTTAATCTTCGCAGAGGAACTTCAATCATTTCTTTGTCTACATAAACAAGTCCATTGTACTCATTTTCTGTTTCAAAATACAGACCGATTTTCTGTGAATCATTCAAGCATACCCGATCACCTTTTGAAAATTCATAATTCGCAGCTTGGGTAACTGATTCAGGTTTTGCCTTTGTGACAGAATGAAACGCTTGTTTGCTTCGATTATAAGACCGATTTTTTAGATACTCGGCTGCCTGAGTTAGTACACGAGCATTTATCTTCATTTTTTCAGCAATCCAAAATGCATGACTCTCTCCTGTTTCTCCTAGTAACAACCTATATTTAGGCGTTAATGTATCCGTTTCAAAGGCCATCCCTGCGGTAGTAAAGTCCTCATGCTGAAGAGCAAATTCTTTTATTTCTCCGAAATGGGTTGTTGCTATTACTAGGCTTCCTTTTCTATACATTTCTTCCATTAAAGCGATACCAAGTGCTGCTCCTTCATTAGGATCTGTCCCGCTTCCTATTTCATCCAGAAGCACCAAGGTATGACGATTTACCTGTTTTAAAACATCAGACAGATTCTGCATATGACCAGAAAATGTACTTAAAGAATTTTCAAGACTCTGCTGATCACCGATATCAATAAAAATATTATCGAATACAGCTATATCTGTCCCCTCTTCATTTGCGATCAAGATGCCAAACATCGTCATCAATGACACTAAAGCAACAGTCTTCAAAACAATCGTTTTTCCTCCCGCATTCGCACCGGTAATAATTAATGCCCGGTTATCCACTCCCAAATCCAGAGTCAAAGGTATCGGATCTGTTAACAGCGGATGTGTCACATTCTTTAAAATGATTCGTTCTTCTTTATTAATCAGAGGCTTCTTTCCATTAATTGAACGACTGTATTTTCCTCTGGAGAAAATGATTTCCAGTTCGGTAACAACGTCCATACAATAACTGATTGTTTCCATTTGTTCGCCAATCAGACCTGTCAGATACGCCAGCAGCTGATATACTTCACCTACTTCTGCTGCACGTTCCATAATCAGCAAATCATTGTATTTTCTGACAGTATCCGGCTCAATAAAAACGGTAGTTCCTTTTGAGGACTGATCAATAATTGTACCGGACACCTGTTGCTTGAATTCGATTTTGACAGGTACAGTATAGCGTTCATCCTTCATCAGAATCAGACGATCCTGCAGCTTTTTCTGATTTTGCCCGTTAGCCATAAACTTACGCAATCGCTGATCTATTTCTTTTTCCAGTTTGGCAATTTGTGACCGAATACGTTTTAGTTCCTTCGAGCTTTCGCTATTCACCCGGTTTCCTTGTATGAATTCATAGATAACGGAAGCAATATCTGAAAAGTCAGTCAAATCATTTGTGTAAGAATACAGGATTGGTGTCTGATATTGGTTTTTCTCAAATAGCTTGGCAATCAGCCGAAAACTTCTAAGGAAATCAGCATATTCAACCAGCTCCCCAGCTTCAAGAACCATTCCTTTATTAATTTGATTAGTCAGCTGTTCAATCCTGCTTAAGCCCATAAAAGGAACGTGCTGACCGCTGGATAAAATAGTTACAGCTTCTTCTGTTTCATCCAGCCATCGTTGAACAGCAGCTTCTGAAGTAGACGGCTCTCTTTTATCTATCGTATTTTTAGCAAATTGACTAAAAGCATATTTTTTTAGTTCATCTTTTATTATATTAAATTGTATAGCATTATAAATATTTTTATTCATGATATCCATCCCTTTCAGATAAGATACCTGACGATCAGTCAATAAAATTGTTCAAAAAAAGACGGTATGATTCTACCGTCTGCATCATTCTTAATTATAAATTCGACAGGTATCCATGCGCACAACAAATAAGCTTCATTTTTTACTTACTTGTTTATTAAGTTGCTTAATTAGATACCTAGGACACTCACCCAAAGCCCTCGTTTCTTTTTCTGAACAATTTCATTCACATACACTATTATACTGAAATTAAGCGGAATTGCAACTAGGATTTTTCAGCAATATCCTCAGCTATCATTTCAGCTTTGGACTTCTCAATAAGTACATTTTTTCCTGTTAAGATATACGCTGAGAAAATTCAATTTTTTTCGTAATAAATTTCACTTTTGCGAAATTTGTAAATTGAAACCGCCACGCCAGTACTGCTTTTTTCTCGCTGTACCTTTTTGTAATCGTATTAAAAGCTTTATTTACTAGATCACCATTCAGCAGGATTGCCTGACCATTTAGAAAAAGTTCAAGCTTCTTTTCCAGTATAAGGGAGTAATTGCTGACTGCAGTATCTGATTTTAGTATCTTACCGCAGCTGAAACACTTCTTCTGATGTTTCAGACAGTACATTTCGAATATTCGTTAAAATAACTCCTCTCTTATACAGTTAATTTTTATTATGAAAGTGAATGCTCAGACTATCAAACGTAAAATAGAATACGTCCCACTCTCAGAAAACTTTCATTTACCTAATTTCTTCTATGATTTCTTCAATATTTATACTATAATTGCTAAACATGATTGGTTGAAAGGAGGATTGGTAATGATTGATTGGAGTATCTTACTGAAAATTTTTGTGATTAATTTTGCTTACATCACATTAAACACAATACGTTTTATGCTGACGATGAAGGGGTACAGAATCCTTGCGCCAATTGTGAGCATGGCTGAAATAACAATTTATGTCCTTGGACTCAGCTTGGTTTTAAATCGATTGGATGACCCCTTAAACCTGGTTGTCTATGCATTGGGCTATGCTGTCGGGATTAGTGTCGGGATTAAAATTGAGGACTATCTTGCCCTTGGCTACATTATGGTTACTGTTATTCTACCCTCCACAACGAAAGAGCTTAGTCTCCCTGAACAGCTGCGTGAACATGGTTATGGTGTTACAGAAAGTGCTGCGATGGGCAAAGATGGTGAGCGAATGGTACTGGAAATCCTTTCTCCCAGAAAAAATGAGCGGAAGCTGTATAAGCTGATCAATGAAATAGAACCACGGGCATTTATGATCTCCTATGAACCAAAATATATTTCCGGTGGTTTCTGGACGAAAAAAATTAGAAAAAGAAACTGAAGAGTTTGGGACAGAAATAAAGTTCCAAACTCTCTTCATATCTACACCCGAATAAACGGCGGTACAAAAGCAAAAATTCTTTTTGCGACGAGTAACCGCAGGAGCAACTCCTTCGGAATTAAGCCGAACTATCCTGAAAATATGAGGAGCTCCAGGAAGGTATCAATTCACAGCTATTCATTCTATGAATAGTGTTCCTTGACAATTTTCGGATATTCCTTCTTAATTCTCGGAGCTGATCGTTTTTGTCCCGACCTCTTCTTATTTATATCTAAACTACTCATATTAACTTTAGTTTACATAATATTTTTATGGTTAATTATATTTATAATAAGTCAGATAATCCTGATTTTCTAAATATAATTCCAAACAAGTCTGATAAAATAATCGTTTTTTCAATAGCCGTTGATTCTTATCTATAATTTGTTGAAATTTATCCGTATAAGCACTTAAACTTATTGTCAGCGGAGGATTCTCCTCAGTTATAATCGGTACTTGAAGCACCCAACCATCTTCTGTTCTTGTCAAATCATTTGTAACAACGAGTGACTCCAAGAATATATTTCTCTTGTCAGCAATTTTTCTCTTCTTTAAAACAGCACGAACGATTCGATAAGCTTGAGCTGCAAAATACTCACTGTCTACATCTCCTATAAGCTCCTGTAAAGGCTGATACACGAAGGGTAAACCGTCTCCGCTTGTAACCGTCATGGTATCAAAATAAGCAGCAAGATTAAGCGGAACAGCTTCTTTTTTGTGGACAGAAACAAATGTCAGTTGGCCATTTCCTGTTTCTACTCTTTTATAGAATGATGGGGAGGCAGTTTCGTTTATTCCGAAGAAATAGTCTTCTTCGTTTGAGAAAAGAATCTCCCATAAAATATCTCCATAAAAACGTACTTGTTCAGCTGGTGTCTGGCTTTTTAAAGACTCTTTTAGCTGGCTTGCCAGTTCCAGTGGTTTTATTTGAAGCTCTGATTGTTGGAACAGAGGGAAATTTAGTGAGTACCGTCGTTCTTCTCGGTTAACTAATCCAAAGCGAATCATTTCTTCCAGAAACTGTTCGAATTGCTTTTCATTGATAAATACTTTTTTTAATTCCCTGAGGATGATCTCTTCTCCTTGATGATCCAGTAAGTAAAGGCTGATTTTCTCAAAAAGAGGGTTCTTAACTAGCTTATCCAGTTTTTTCTGTTCTTTATTCTGATAATAATAGATTATTTTTGTCATTTAGCTACTACTCTCCTGCAGTTCTTTCCATTAAATGTGTCTTTCCATGAAACGAAGAGACTGAGATAAAAATCCCAGCCTCTAAAGAAATTAATTGAATACTTCCGTTAATTGAGGAACAATCTGTTTCTTTCTAGATACAACCCCTTTTAAGAAAGCACGGTTATTTTCAAGTTTAACATTGAATGCTTTTTCTACCTGATCCATAGAATTACCAATAACCAGAAGTTCAGAATCGCTGCCTAGGATATCCGTAACGATTAGAACGAACAGCTCATAGCCGTTACTCTCATTTTCCGCTTTCATTGCTGCTTCCAGTTCTTTCTGACGACTTAATACTTCATTTAAATCAACTGTATTTACCTGTGCAACTCGTACGTTTTTATCCCCCATAGGGAAGCTTTTCGCATCAAGGTCCAGTAATGTTTCAGCCGATTTATCACTTAGGTTCGTACCGGCTTTCAACATGTCCAGTCCATATCCCTCTAAACTGATTTCAGCAATATCTGCCAGTTCATTTGCCGCTTTTATATCTTCTTCAGTACAAGTTGGTGATTTAAACAACAGTGTATCTGAAATAATTGCAGAAACCATCATTCCGGCAATTTGATTAGGAATCTCTACACTGCTTTCTTTAAACATTTTAAAGATAATTGTACTTGTGCAGCCTACTGGCTCAGCACGATAATATAGCGGATCTGCTGTTTCAAAATTTGCAATTCTATGGTGGTCTACTACTGAAAGAATTGTAAGATCTTTAATATCTGAAACACTTTGCTGAAATTCATTATGATCAACAAGCATTACTTCCTTTGTTTCCCCTCCTGCTGTTTCAATAATTTTCGGAGCAGAGACATTGAAATAATCCAAGGCATATTGGGTTTCCTCATTAGGTGTTCCCAAAGCCACGGGAACTGCATTTTTTCCTAATTCCTTTTGCAGGTAAGCAAAACTGATAGCCGCACCGATCGCATCTGTATCGGGGTTTTGATGGCCGAAAACAAAGATTTCTGACATAATTCTTTTCCACTCCTTATCTATCATTCATTATTAATAATAACAAAAAACTGAAAAGAAACAACACTTTTATAAGTGTTGGCGGACGTTCGATATAATTTTTCCAAATATTTGGAATTTTTCAGTAAAAAACAACCGAATACTGAATTTTCGGCTGTCTTCTGATTATTAAAAACTACTCTTCTATAGCAAGTTCCGTGGTCTAACGAGTTAAATAACCTTTATAGTCTTCTACATGCAACAATTTCTTTGCATTTTCGACACGGTCATCTGTTGGCGGATTAATCCCCTCTAATGGATAAGCCAGCCCCAAGTCATCCCATTTATATTTCCCCATTGTGTGATAAGGTAAAATTTCCAGTTTGTCTACATTATTCAGTGTCTTTACAAAATCATTTAGACGAATCAGATATTCGTCATAGTCACTTCGTTCTGGTACCAGCACATGTCGTATCCAGACTGGCTGATTAATCTCTGAAAGATACTCAGCCATCTCAAGAATATTTTCATTCCCCAAAGACGTCAGCAATTTATGCTGTTTATTATCAATATGTTTAATATCAAATAAAATCAGATCTGTATACTTCATTAACTCCTGAAACTGACTAAAAAATGGTTCTTCTCTTGTGAAAGGTTTCCCACAAGTATCCAGCGTTGTATTAATGCCCAGAGCTTTTGCTTTCTTGAATAAATCGATCAGAAAATCCATCTGCAGTAAAGGTTCACCACCGCTTACAGTAATACCGCCCTTTTCGCCCCAATAAGAACGATATTTAAGTGCTTCTTCCAATACTTCATCGGTTGTGACTTCTTTACCTCCGGAACCAATTTTCCAAGTATCAGGATTATGACAAAATTGACATCTCATACGACAACCTTGTGTAAATATAATAAACCGAACACCAGGACCATCTACAGTCCCGAAGTTTTCTGTAGAATGAATTCTACCTTTTACTGCTTCAGTCATAATTATCTTCTCTCATTTCTTTTAAAAGGTTGTAATAAGGAGGAAAAACAACAACAACCTTTACTTTATGTATTATATATTAAATGTTTGAATAAACGGCGGGACAGAAGCAGCCCTTTCGGAAATAAGCTGAATTCTTCTGTCCCGACCTCATTATTAGTGTCTTAAATTACAGTTTGTCATGTGAAGTTCTTGAAATAACATCTGCTTGCTGTTCAGGTGTTAAGTCACGGAATTTCACTGCGTATCCAGATACACGGATCGTCAGATTTGGATATTTTTCAGGATTCTTTTGAGCATCCAACAACAATTCATTTGTGAATACGTTAACGTTCAAGTGATAGCCGCCTTTGTCAAAGTAGCCGTCCATTACATTACGCAAGTTGTCGATACGTGTAGAATCATCTTTACCTAAACCGTTAGGATTGATTGTTTGTGTATTGGAAATACCATCTAATGCACATGTATATTCTAATCTTGCAGTTGAGTTCAATGAAGCCAACAGACCATTTTGTTCTCCCAGGAATTTACCGTCACGATAGCTTGGGTTTGCTCCTGGTGCAAGAGGCTTGCCTGCACGACGTCCATCAGGTGTGTTACCTGTTGCTTTCCCATAAACAACATTAGACGTAATAGTCAGTAATGAAGTTGTTGGGCGTGCATTGCGATACGTGTGCTGGCGTTTAATTTGAGTCATGAAGTACTCAAGAATCCAGTTAGCCATCTCATCGGCTTCTTCATTGTCGTTTCCGTATGTTGGGAATTCATTTTGCGGAACATAGTCTACAGCTAATCCATTTTCATCGCGGATAACTTGAACATTCCCATGTTTAATCGCCATTACTGAGTCAGCAGCATGTGAAATACCCGCAATACCTGTAGCAAACGTGCGTTTTAAATCACTTTCCATAAAGGCTAACTGTGGTGCTTCATATGCATATTTATCATGCATGAAGTGGATAACATTTAATGTATTTACATACAGTTCGGCCAACCAGTCCATGATATCTTTAAACTTATCGATAAATTCGTCAAAATCCAGTGTTTCACCAGTCATCGGACGGAATTTAGGAGCTACCTGCATCTTAGTCTTTTCATCTACACCACCGTTGATTGCGTAAAGAACAGCTTTAGCCAAGTTGGCACGAGCACCAAAGAATTGCATGTCTTTACCCATTACAGTTGCAGAAACACAACATGCGATTGCACAGTCATCAGAACCCCAGTTGGCACGCAATAAATCATCATTTTCAAATTGGATTGAAGAACTTTGTTTTGCGATCTTAGATGCATATGTTCTGAATCCTTCTGGTAAATGAGAAGAATACAATACTGTCAGGTTTGGTTCCGGAGATGGTCCCATGTTTGTTAGTGTATGAAGAATACGGAAGTCATTTTTAGTAACCAATGAACGTCCATCCAAGCCCATACCTGCAATAGATAGTGTTGCCCAGATTGGGTAACCTGAGAACAACTGGTTGTATTCAGGTGTACGTGCAAATTTCACCATACGAAGCTTCATAATCAAATGATCAATCATTTCCTGTGCGTCGAACTCAGTAATTGCACCATTGTCCAAATCGCGTTGGATATAAACATCAAGGAAAGCAGAGATACGTCCAATAGACATTGCTGCTCCATTTTGAGATTTGATTGCACCAAGATATCCAAAGTATAACCATTGGATTGCTTCTTGTGCGTTTGCTGCCGGTTTAGAAATATCACATCCATAAGTAGATGCCATTTTCTTCAAGTCAGCCATTGCTCTGATTTGTTCAGAAATTTCTTCTCTTAGACGGATTACATCGTCAGTCATTACTTTGTTGCCGGTATTGCTCAAGTCTTTCATTTTTTCTTCAATCAGACGATCCATACCATAAAGTGCAATACGACGGTAGTCGCCGATGATACGTCCGCGACCATAGGCATCAGGAAGACCAGTAATGATTTTATTTTTACGTGCAGCTCTCATTTCTGGAGTGTAAGCATCGAATACACCTTGGTTATGTGTTTTTCTCCACTCAGTAAAAATTTTAGTCATTTCATCATCAACTTCGTAACCGTTTGAAGTCAAAGAATTGTTGGCCATATTAATTCCGCCAAATGGCATGAACGCTTGTTTTAATGGAACATCTGTTTGAAGTCCTACGATTTTTTCTTCTTCCTCAATCAAATAACCTGGTGCATGTGAGGTAATTGTTGCAGGAATGTTTGTGTCCATATCGTAAACACCATTTTTATCATGCTGTACTTCAAATAGTTCCTGTAGTTTTGTCCATAGTTTATCAGTACTTGGTGCGATTGGTTCTAGGAAACTGTCATCACCTTTATATTCTGTATAGTTTCTTTGGATAAAATCACGCGTGTCTACTGAATTTTTCCACTTGTCGCCTTTAAAGCCTTTCCATTGCTCCATGTTGTGCCTCCTTATAATATGCTGTTAATAAACTATAACAGCTTTATGTGATAAGTATAACACATAACTGGATTTATGCAAGCCTTTACTTGTTATAATTTTAGCTAAACTAAATAAAATCCTCAAAAAACATTGATTACACTGGGTTTCATACGGATGTTTTTCTGTGATTTCTTTCACTTATTAGATTGATATTAAATTACAACTGTCTTTTTCTGTCCTAAAAAACACCCCTATCTGTATTAGTACAGATAGGGGTGTTTTTTATTTTTATAGAACAGAATCGTCTTCTATTGTTAGATTAACCAATGGATGGACTGAATGAATACCCAGCTCATCTTTTTCATTGATAATAAATGAACCGTTTGAATTTCGGTCATTAATTGGTGCTTTCTCAGAATCAATAATTATTCTGGTTCCTTTTTGTGTTTCAATCAACAGTTGTTTATCTGGAATGCTTTCACCCATATAAACAACCCTGTGAGGATTGCTTTTCAACTCACGCAATACCATAAGACCTCTTTTGGCTCTGCCCAGCTGATTTAATTCCTGCGCCAGCATTCGCTTCAAACTACCTCGTTGAGTCAGTATTGTAATCGATGTATCTCCTTCTCTGTATACGAGTAATCCATTAACCACAAAATCATTTTCTTTGAGATTCATTGATTTGACACCGGCAGCCTTTGCCCCCACAATTGGTACTTCAGATAAAGAATAACGCAGACCAAATCCCCGATGACTGACTAGGAAGACATCCCATACGGCCTGATTATCGGTATGACAAACGTTAACTACTTCGTCTTCAGCTGATTTAAGTTTCATACATGAAGCCGGCCGACTTCGATAGGTTCTCCAAGGCTCGAAGTCTGTCATTTTGGTTTGCTTAATCATTCCTTCTTTTGTGATGAAAACAAATGAAGAGTTTTCATCCAGTGCTTTATACGGATATACAGATATAATGGATTCATCAATTGCCATGCCTGCGATTGTTTGAGAAATATGCTCTCCGATATCCTTCCATCTCAGATCAGGCAGCTCATGAATTGGCCGATAAATGACATTTGCCTTATTGGTAATCAGAAGAAGGTGGTCAAGTGTATTCACTTCACCGACAAATATTGGAAAGTCCCCTTCCTTCATTCCAAGCTCTTCTGGTTTAGAAGCTGCGTATGAGCGCAAGCTGCTGCGCTTAATATAGCCTTCCTTTGTCACGGAGACAACAACATCCTCTTGTGAAACCAGTACTTCTGTCTCAATTTTAATCTCTTCTATTTCATCCTCTATTCGAGTGAAACGATCTGAGCTGTACTGCTTCTTCACCTCGCGTAATTCTTTTTTCATCACGTTCAGCAACATTTTTTCATCTTTTAAGATTGTAGACAACTCTTCTATTTGCTCATTCAATTCTTTTGCTTCTGACTGCAGCTGAGTGATGTCTGTATTAGTCAAGCGGTACAGTTGCAATGTCACAATCGCCTCAGCCTGCGCTTCAGAAAAGTCAAATGCCTTTACCAAGTTATCCTTTGCATTTTTTTTATCTTTACTGACCCGAATCGTTTCAATCACCTGATCGAGAATTGATAAGGCCTTAATCAGTCCATCAACTATATGTTGTCGCTTCTTCGCTTTTTCAAGCTCAAAACGGCTTCGATTGGTAATAACTTCCTTTCGGTGAGTGATGTAGCTCTCTAAAATACGTAAAAGCCCCACCTGATGAGGAGTCATCTTGTCAATAGCAACCATATTGAAGTTGTAATTGATTTGAAGCTCCGTGTTTTTAAACAGATAGTTTAGGATTCCCTCTGCATTTGTATCCTTCTTCAACTCAACGACAATTTGTAATCCTGTACGGTCTGATTCATCTCTTACTTCAGCAATACCGTCTATTTTTTTACTTAAACGAATTTCGTCCATTTTTTTCACTAAAACTGCCTTGTTTACTTCATAAGGAATTTCAGAAATAACGATCTGTTGTTTACCGCCCTTTAATTCTTCAATCCTGGTTTTAGATCGAAGGATCACTTTTCCTTTACCAGTTTCGTAGGCTTTTTTGATTTCATCTTTCCCCTGCAAAATTCCACCAGTTGGAAAATCCGGTCCGGGGATGTATTCCATCATTTTTTCCAGCGAAGCTTTTGGATGATCAATCAAATAGATTGTTCCGTCAATAACTTCAGTTAAATTATGCGGAGGGATTTCTGTAGCATACCCAGCTGAAATACCTGTAGAGCCATTTACCAGCAGATTGGGATATCTGGCAGGCAGAACAGTGGGCTCTTTTTCTGTATCATCAAAGTTCCAGACAAAATCCACTGTTTCCTTTTCAATATCCTGCAGCATTTCACCACTGAGTTTTGATAATCTTGCTTCCGTATAACGCATGGCAGCAGGCGGATCACCATCCATACTCCCATTGTTTCCGTGCATTTCAATCAGTACTTCCCGCAGTTTCCAGTCCTGACTGAGACGTACCATTGCTTCATAAATACTGCTGTCGCCATGAGGATGGTAATTCCCCATGATATTTCCGACAGACTTGGCTGATTTTCTAAAGCCTTTATCAAAGGTGTTTCCATCTTTATTCATTGAAAAAAGGATTCTTCGTTGTACAGGTTTTAAACCATCCCTGATATCCGGAAGGGCACGTTCTTGAATAATATATTTGGAATAGCGTCCAAAGCGGTCGCCCATCACTTCTTCAAGGGTTAATTCCTGAATTTCCTGGCGTTTTTCCAAAAAGGTCACTCCTTTTATTTGTTGAGAGTAATCGACTGTTTTTTCCTAATGGTCGATTGCTTTCATTCTGGTGGTCCGATGTCCCCATTCCTAGGCCAATAAATTGGCAAGGACTGCGGCACTCCTTTTAGTTTTTGACATCAAATGATTTTAATCATTTGCTTCTCTTTCATGGTCCGATGTCGATTTCTTCTACGTCGCTGCGCTCCTAGATCAATCGCACTCCTTTTAGTTTTTGACATCAAATGATTTTAATCGTTTAATTCTCTTTTATGGTCCGATGTCGATTTCTTCTACGTCACTGCGCTCCTTCATTCTGATCGAGGAGCGCAGTGAAACGAGAACCGTAGAGCAGCTTGTAGGAACATAGTGCTATGCCTCGAGTAACCGCAAAGGCAACATAATAGTGTATTTTAATTCAGTAGATTGTTCGACGCTAGTCTCAGCTGAACATTCAATCATAACACATGTTATTCGCACTTAACATAGTACGTTTCTATCAAGGATTGCAATGTAGCAAAAAAGACTGGATACACTGATACATATCTTGACATAGTACCTTTATTTTGAGCACTGCATGTAGTTTTACTGAACATTCTAATACAGTTCAGATATAAGAATAGTCACTATTCGTTATGACTCCATCAGCATTATTTTCTGCTTCCATTTTTATCAATATATGATATAGAAGCTTTGATTAATCTAAATCAAACAGCGTAATTTCTTCTCCTACAGCTGCTTCTGCTTCCTCTGGCTCTTCAGATGTATTTCCTTGTTCAACAACTACTGGTATTTCTTCATCTTGCTTATCCAATATGCTGCCTTCTTCTTCCAGTGTAAACTGTACATGCTTTTCAATCCATTCTCTACGGGGGGCCACTTTATCACCCATCAATGTAGAAACACGTCGTTCGGCCTTATCATCTTCATCAATATTTACACGAATTAAGGTTCTAGTCTCAGGATCCATTGTTGTTTCCCAAAGCTGGTCAGCATTCATTTCACCAAGACCTTTGTAGCGTTGCAGCATATAGCCTTTTCCAACTTTTTTGATTGCGTCTTCCAACTCATCATCTGTCCAGGCATATTCGATTACTTCTTTTTTTCCAGTACCTTTTGAAACTTTATATAGAGGCGGTAATGCAATATAAACTTTACCGGCTTTAATCAGCTGTTTCATATAGCGATAGAAAAACGTCAGAAGCAATACCTGAATATGTGCACCATCTGTATCCGCATCAGTCATGATAATTACTTTATCATAGTTGCAGTCTTCAACTGAGAATTCTGCGCCAACTCCTGCGCCAATCGTATAAATCATTGTATTAATTTCTTCATTCTTTAAAATATCCTGCATTTTAGCTTTTTCTGTATTTAAAACTTTACCTCGTAATGGCAGGATTGCCTGAAATTTCCGGTCTCGTCCCTGTTTCGCAGAGCCTCCGGCAGAATCCCCCTCCACCAGATAAAGTTCATTCCGTTTTGGATTGCGTGACTGAGCAGGCGTTAGTTTTCCGGAAAGAAGAGATTCTTTCTTCTTTTTCTTGCCGTTTCGACTCTCTTCTCTGGCTTTTCTGGCAGCTTCTCTGGCTTCTCTGGCTTTGATTGCCTTACGAATCAGCATCTGACTTAAATCGTTGTTTTCCTGCAGATAAAAAACCATCTGCTCGCTGATCACTGTATCCACTGCATTACGTGCTGCGGGAGTTCCCAGCTTTTCTTTTGTCTGACCTTCAAACTGAAGCAGATTTTCGGGGACACGTATAGACAGCACTGCTGCCAAACCTTCTCTAAAATCACTACCCTCCAGATTTTTATCTTTTTCTTTTAAAAGCCCGACTTTTCTGGCATATTCGTTGTAGGATTTCGTCATTGATGTCTTCATCCCGACTTCATGTGTTCCGCCATCTTTAGTTCGCACATTATTAACAAATGAAAGTACATTTTCAGAAAATCCATCATTATATTGATAAGCAAGCTCAACTTCAATCCCATCTTTTTCGCCGGAAAAATAGACAACCGGTGTCAGCGGATCTTTCTCATCATTTAGATATTCAACAAACTCTTTGATCCCTTCCTCATAATAGAACGTCTCTTCTCTCACTTCATCTTCTCTTAAATCGGTCAGAATAATCTTAACTCCTTTTAAAAGAAAAGCAGATTCGCGTAAACGTCCGGCCAAGGTTTCATAAGAAAATTTGATAGTTGAAAAAATACCTGTATCCGGAAGGAAGGTAACTGTCGTTCCATTCTTTTTCTTGGTTTTTCCGACTTTTTTTAATTTTCCGACTGGTTTTCCGCCATCTTTAAATCGCGCAGCGTATTCAATTCCGTCACGGTTAATTCGAACTTCCAGCCATTCAGATAGTGCATTAACAACACTTGCCCCCACTCCGTGGAGTCCTCCGGAGGTCTTGTAGCCTCCTTGTCCAAATTTACCGCCGGCATGAAGTACAGTGAAGATAACCTGAACTGTTGGTATTCCGGATGCATGCATTCCGACAGGCATTCCCCGTCCTGAATCTTCTACAGTAATACTGCCGTCCTTGTTAAGCGTTACTTTAATTACATCTCCAAATCCGGATAGAACTTCATCCACTGCATTGTCAACAATCTCGTAGACTAAGTGATGCAAGCCTCTGCTATCTGTAGAGCCGATGTACATCCCAGGACGTTTCCGAACTGCTTCAAGCCCTTCCAAAACCTGAATCGATGAATCATTATATTCATTATTTACTTTCTTCACCAAAGAAAAAACTCCTTATACTTGAATTATCACGGCTCTAAAGCCATATCATTACAATAATACTCTAAAAGCTCTCAAAAAAAAAGAGCTTTCCGAAATGGGGGCTCTTTCTTAATAATATACACTAACAATTAAGAAAACATTTTTGACAGTTCGATCTTTATACACCGATTCATGATAATATCATTTCGACCGGCATTTTTCAACAATTCAGCAGCTTCTTCACTTTCGAGTCCCAATTGTGCCCAAAAGACGCTTGCATCCGTCTGAATAAACTCCTCAGCAACTTCCGGTAAAAATTCGCTTCTTCTGAAAACATCAACGATATCAATTTTGCCTGGAACTGACAGTAGATCCTTGTATACTTTCTCTCCCAGAATTTCCTGACCTTCAAGGACGGGATTTACAGGAATTATTTCATAACCATTTTCCTGCAGCAGTTTTGCAATTTGGTAACTCGTCCGTTCTTCTTTATTGCTTAAACCTACAACCGCAATTCTTTTCGCATCCTTCAAATAAGCAACTATCTGTTCCTGCTTCGGATTATGAAAAACCATGTTTGATCAACCTTCTCTTGTTTTATTTTTTTATGTATACACATTTATTAATTCAACATATATAACATAGCATTTTTTCAGCAAATTTGGAATATTTTGGGCTTCAAAAAGATGAAAATACCTACTATCGGCAGCCGTTTTGCAGTTTTTGGTATTGTCTTTCTCTTTTATTTAGTCAAAAACCTGATTTTACCTACCTGTTGTTTCCTGATCGTTTTTATAAAATTACTTGAATCACTCGACTTTTACTAATCGAATTCGTTTAAATAAATTCAGGATTGTTCCTGAAATTCTTTCATGATAAAATGAACCTTAGTTTGAGTAAAGAAAGGGGCAAAGGTATGAAACTGGTATTATTACTGTTCATCGCCTATCTATTAGGGTCCATTCCATCAGGAGTCTGGATCGGAAAAATCTTTTTTAAAAAAGACATTCGTAATTTTGGAAGTGGAAATATGGGAACCACGAATACTTTTCGTGTATTGGGAAAAGTTGCAGGAACCGTGGTGCTCTTAATGGATATTTTAAAAGGAACCTTGGCAACAAGTCTTCCAATTATTTTTTCACTGTCAGTGAATCCGCTGATTTTTGGTGTTGCAGCAGTACTTGGACACACATTTCCGATATTTGCCAAGTTTAAAGGTGGAAAAGCTGTCGCTACTAGCGCAGGGATGATTTTGGCTTATAATCCGCTCTTTTTTATTTATTCAGCAGCTATTTTTGTTGTCTTGCTGTTTACTTGCAGCATGGTTAGTCTTACAAGTATGATCAGTGCAGTTTTAATTACACTTTCGACTATTTTCCTGCCATATGTCTGCCCGGCTATACTGCCCCATTTCGACTGGCTTCTGACAATAATTGCTGCTAGCTTGACAATTTTTATTTTTATTCGTCATAAAGCGAATATCAGCCGAATAAAAAATGGAACTGAAAGCAAAGTACCCTTTGGTTTAAATAAGGAAAAAGAACAGTGAGATACTGCTGTTCTCCGGAAGCAGACAATACATCTGTCATCCTTGGAGAGCAGCGTACTCACTGTTTTTGTTATTTTACAGAAATGACGTAATTCGTTTTGAATTCTTCTGCAGGTTTCAACTGATTTACAGCAAATTTATCTTCCAGCTGTCCATCACTGTTCACCGTATCAGCGATTCCCCACCAAGGTTCAATACAGACAAACGGAGCTTCTTTCTCATAGGGAGACCAGATACCAACGAACGGAATATCCTCGTATTTCAACGTAACACTGTGTTCACTTCCATCACTTTTAATTGTAACAGCCGTTTTTCCCGGAGTTTCATAGATCAGCGCATCATCAACAAAAAGCTCCCGGTTCAAGTCTAAATCAGCGACTGTCTGACCTAATGTTTTATGTTCTAAATCAGCAAACGGTCCTGACAAAGGAATTTGAATACGATTCATTTTAGGTGCCAATGATAAATAGTAATCATTAAAAGTCAGATGCTTTTCCAATGGAATGTTAAATGCAGGATGTCCGCCAATCGAAAATAACATCTCTTCTTTTCCAGTATTGATTACTTGATAGCTGACAACCAGTTCTGTTCCCTCTATTGCATAGGACAGTACCAGTTCAAAATCAAAGGGATACACTTTCTTTGTTTCTTTCGTACTTTTCAATGAAAGTGAAACTGAGCCTTCTCCTTTTTCAATCACATCAAAAACCTGATCACGAGCAAAACCATGCTGTCCCATGGAATAAGACTTATTTTTGTAGCTGTACTGATCGTTTTTCAGTCGCCCGACAAAAGGGAACAGTACAGGCGCATGTCTGCCCCAAAATGCAGGATTCCCCTGCCAAATATATTCAATTCCTGAATCTCTATCCTTCAGACTAACTAGCTCTGCCCCTTCTTCGGCAATTACTGCAGTAAGCTTCTCATTTTCGATAATAACGGTCATTATTTGTCCCTACTTCCGTTTTTTGTCTAATTCTTTACTAAACTGTTTGTTTAAAATCTTGAGGTATGTTCCTTTCATTCCCAAAGAACGTGATTCAATAATACCAGCAGATTCCAATTTTCTCAAAGCATTTACAATAACTGAACGAGTAATACCGATTTCATCTGCAACACTGGAAGCAGTTAAGCGTCCTTCTTCCCCATCCAATGCCTGAAAAATAGCTTGAACTGCTTTTAATTCACTGTAGGAAAGGGTGTTTATTGCCATTTGAACGGCTGTTGCACTTCGTACTTCTGCCTCAATATTTCGTGACTGCTGATAAAGAATCTGCATACCGACAACAGTTGCACTGTATTCTGCCAGCACCAAATCGTCATCAGCGAATGATTCTTCCACTCTTGCAAGGATCATTGTTCCCAGTCGTTCTCCTGCTCCGAACACAGGAACAACTGTTGTCCAGCCTTGAGGGTATTTATCCCGTAATTCAACAGGGAAAGCAGTCAGATCACTGTCTATTTGAATATTCGCTTCTGTTTTCTGCAGGATAGCTACTGCATCTGTATAACTTTGAGGAAATTTCTTCTCTTCAAACATATGCTTTACTCTCGCATTATTCACATCAAGCTTTTCTGTATAGCCTAACAATTCCCCACTGCTGCTGATAATATAAACATTACTTATTAAAACATCCCCCAAGCTGATAGCCATTTTATCATAGGGCAAATCGGTTTCCGAATCAAAGGTATTTTTTTGTTGCAGCAAACGGTTAATCTGGCGTGTTCTATCCAATAATGTATCCATTTTCCTACCCCATTTCCTTTTTTATTTATAAAATATAACGACTTAAATCTTCATTTTTAGCTATATCTTCCAGCTTATCATTCACATAACTTTCTGTAATGGCGATTTCACCCATCTGCATATCAGGAGCCTCAAAGAGCAGGTCTTCCAGCAAACGTTCTAAAATTGTATGAAGTCTTCTGGCACCAATGTTATCTGTTTCACGATTCACATTAAAAGCAATATGAGCAATGCGTTCAACCGCCTCTTGTGTAAACGTCACTTTAACATTTTCTGTACCAATCAATGCCATATATTGTTTAATCAGCGCATTGTTGGGTTCAGTCAGAATACGAATAAAATCTTCAGAGGTTAAATCCTCCAGCTCCACTCGAATCGGGAACCGCCCTTGAAGTTCAGGAATCAAATCACTTGGTTTTGATAAATGAAAGGCCCCTGAAGCGATAAAGAGAATATGATCTGTTTGTATGACGCCATATTTTGTATTAACCTGCGATCCCTCCACAATTGGTAAAATATCTCTTTGAACACCTTCACGGGAGACTTCTCCGGAATTTTGCTGATTTTTCGTAGTAATCTTGTCAAACTCATCAATAAAGATAATTCCGCTTGATTCAGCAAGCTTAATTGCTGCACTGTGAATATCTGCATCATTGACAATTTTTGCTGATTCTTCTTTTATCAGCAGCTCCTGCGCTTCCTTTACTGTGACGGTCCGCTCAACTTTTTTTCTTGGAGATAAAGCACCTAATGTCTCATTCAAATCTATCCCCATTTGTTCCATTCCAGCATTCATCATCGGCATAGTTTTCTTTGGTTCATTCATTTCAATGGTTACTTCGCGTTTATCCAACAGCCCTTTTTCCAACTGCTCCAAAATAGTTTTACGATTTATCTTGATTTCTTCTGTTACTTCCTCCTGAGGCTCTTCCGGCTGCTGAGGTGCACTGAACATTTTCATCATCTGATCGAACTGATTGCCTGATTGTTTTTGTTCCTTTTTAATTCCCGGCACAAGAACTTTTACCAGACGCACGTTTGCCCGTTTCAATGCCTGTGAATAAACATTACTGTATTGTTGTTTTTCGACAATTTTTATTGCATTTTCCACCAAATCTCTAACCATGGATTCTACATCACGACCCACATAACCGACTTCGGTAAATTTTGTTGCCTCCACCTTAATAAATGGTGCATTAACAATTGTTGCCAGACGGCGAGCGATTTCTGTCTTCCCCACACCCGTCGGACCAATCATTAAAAGATTTTTTGGTGTCACATCCTGCTGCATTTTTTCATCCAGCTGCAACCGACGATATCGGTTTCTTAATGCAACCGCTACCGATTTTTTCGCTTTATTCTGACCAATAATATATTCATCAAGTTCTTTAACAATTTCTCTTGGCGTTTTATTTAATTCAGTCATTCGTTATCCCTCATTTTATATTTCTTCTACAATGATATTATGGTTCGTAAATACACAAATGTCTGCTGCAATATTCAAGGCATTTTCAGCAATTTCTTTTGCGGTCATTTTATCGTTCCCATAGGTTTTCATCGCCCGAGCAGCGGATAAAGCAAAATTTCCGCCGGAGCCAATTGCCAGTATTCCGTCATCAGGTGTAATAACTTCCCCTGTTCCGGATACAAGGAGCATTTCCTTTTTATTCATGACAATCAGCATAGCTTCCAGCTTCTGCATGGATTGCTGTGTTCGCCATTCCTGAGCCAGCTCTACTGCAGCACGAGTCAGATTGCCGTTATATTCATTTAATTTTCCTTCAAATTTTTCTTCAAGAGTAAATGCGTCCGCAACGCTTCCGGCAAACCCCACAATGACTTCATCATTATAGATTCGTCTTACTTTCTTTGCGCTGCCTTTCATAACTACGGACTCTCCCATGGTTACCTGACCATCTCCGGCCATGGCAAATTTTCCATCTTTTTCTACTGCACAGATTGTTGTTGAATGAAACTGTGATTCTACCATTCTATTTCCTCCTTAACCGACATCCTAAGCACGAGGATGAAAGTTTCGATAATTCTTTTGCAGGCTTTCCCGTGTAACATGAGCATATATTTGTGTGGTAGACAGGTTCGCATGTCCAAGTAATTCTTGGACTGTCCGCATATCTGCACCGTTGTTCAATAGATGAGTGGCAAATGTATGCCGCAGCATATGCGGATGAATGTCTGTATTCAAGCTGCTTTTTTTCATCAGCTGATTCAGAACATACTCAATCCCTGTTGGCGTAATCGGATCACCATGGTGATTGACAAATACAAAGTCATGTTCTTTCCCGTATTTTTCCATCAAGGGTTTCCGTCCATTTTCCAGATAGTTTGTCAGAGTGTCAGCAGCAAACGATCCAAACGGTACATAACGGTCCTTATTACCCTTCCCTGTAATAAACAGAGTACTCATCGGGAAATCTATTCTTTGCAAAGTCAGTGAAGCACATTCGCTTAAACGAATTCCAGTACCATATAAAACCTCAAGCAAGCTCTGGTTCCTTAATTCAAGCGGTTTATCTCCCTGCGCACTGTCGAACAGAGCCGTCATTTCTTTCTCATAAAAAAAACGAGGCAGACGCTGCTGCTTCCTTCTTAAATGGACATAGGAAAACGGGTTTTCAGTCAGTTGTTCATTTTTTAACAAAAATTGGTAAAAAGAACGCAGACTAGCTACTTTTCGACCTACAGAATTTCTGCTGTACTGCTCATCATAGAGTTTCCCAAGATAAACGCGAACATCCAGATGATCAACAGAAAAGTAATTTTCATTCCCTGTTTCTTTCAAAAAGTGCATGAAGTGGTTCAAATCACTCTCATAAGCAATCTTCGTTTTTTCGGAATATCCTTTCTCAACAATCAAATAGTTTAAAAAAAGTTCCGGCCAGTTTTTCTCTGTCATGAAACCCCCTCCAATAATTACACTGTTACTTTAGCATAACGAATTTTAAAAGACAAATAAATTGTCAGAATTTAATCAATATTTCTAAATTTTTTCACAATTCTAATCCTTTCCTTAATAACAGTTGATTTTCTATAAAATATAAGTATATAAAAAACTGCTCCTTATTCATAAGAAACAGGCTGAGTATATGTCTTTGAGAGGTACCTCAGCTTTAAACAGATTTGATTTTTTTCAGAATGACTCTTTTCAAATTACTGCTCTAATTTTAAAAGCGGTTCCAATTCTTTCTGCTAATACTCATTAAACAAATATTTATTCCATGAATGTTCTTCCTAAATCCAGTAGAACGTTCCGATACAAAAAATAAATACTCGGATTTAACTTGGCTCTATAATTTATTGGACTGATAGAAAAAAATCTATCGGTCCTATTTTCTCATTAAAAAACAAGGAAGACACACAACATTTCCGCTAGAATAGAATCACCACAAAACCAACTAGAAAGGAA
>NZ_JAJDJW010000012.1:0-110762 GCF_020567645.1 Enterococcus sp. CWB-B31 | reverse complement strand
AACCACTGACAGAAGTTGAACTCTTTCATACAGATCGTGGAAAGGAGTTTGATAACCAAACGATCACTGAGCTGTTAGATCGGTTTGAAATCAAGCGATCCTTGAGTAAAAAAGGGTGTCCCTATGATAATGCAGTAGCAGAATCAACCTATAAGTCGATGAAAGTAGAATTTGTCCGACAGCATCGGTTTGAAAGTCTTCACCAATTGGAACTGGAACTATTTGATTACGTTCATTGGTGGAACCATCTGAGGCTGCATGGGACATTAGGTTACGAGACGCCAATAGGGTATCGAAATCAGAGATTGGCGAAGCGAATCCTTGATGAGGAGCTCGGATATGATAGCGATAGCGAGGCAGTCTAATGTTTCATTATTAGCTTCTGCCGGTATTCCTCATATCCGAGGAGGCTCATTGTCAAGGACAATCGGACAATAACGCGAATTGAAATCGGACACCTTATAAAAACTGTCAAGAAAAGGGTTGCCATTCCAGTAATCCTGGCAAAGAGAATCTCTTCTTTTATGTTTGGCATGAAGTTGTCAGCCGATATCCCTAAACGATAAAGTCTGTTAAAGTGCTGGTTAGCAAAAGTGTATAACGAGAGAGCGGAGGATAATACCGAAATAATTAAAGCAAATAAGCCCATAGGAACACTTCATTTCAATCAAGTATATTTCAGCAAACTACTTGCTGATAGGAATAGTATAACATTTCAAAATGAAACACAAAACAAACACAGTCTAATTTCAAAACAACACGGATAGAAAGCCTAAAGTAAGGGGATTTATAGACATTTCTTTCTTTTGGAACGCTTCTTTTCAATCGGAACGTTGAAATGTCCAGAACCTGACAAAACCTGACTTTTATTTTATATATACAGTCGCATACAGAAAAACCTCACTCCTGTTTTTGAGTAAGGTTCATCCGGTACGCTTTGCACTCCTTAGAGTTTTTCGCTTTATCTTAAACTAGATATTTGATCGTCTATTTTATTGGTTAACTCATGAAAATCGACAACGAAAGCATTGAAAATTTTCGCCTGTGCATAGTATTATTTGGCTAGTTGCTGCTTGTTAACTGGCCGCTTCTTATAGCCGAAAAAGCTTTCTAATAGTTTTAGCGGCTCTTTCCATGAATTGAGTGTTCCACCAGGTCGTACAAGGTATAAATATCCTGGTGAGTAATCTTTTTAACCGGTTGCTTGTTTTTAACCATTTTGCCTTGCTGTTTTTCTATTGTCCGCACCTCCATACTACTAAAACTCATGTCTATATAAACAACAGCACAGGAGTATCTTACTATATCATGTTCATACAGACAACAAAATTTTGGATATGGGGGAAATTCTAATGGGTGTAGATCATCATGAAATAAAAGTGGAGATACTAATAAATAAGCTATTGGCTGAAAGGAATATGTCATTAAGAGAATTGGCGAGGCTATCCGGCATAGAACCATCAAATTTAAGTAACCTTACGAATGGAAAACGAAAGAAGATTTATTTAGAGCATATCGAACGGATCGCAGATGCTTTGGAAATTGATGATATATCAAAAATTTTGAAACTATCAAAGAAATAGGGTAAGCCCTGAATGTAGGTACAAAAAAGATGGCTCTTTACCATCCTTTTTATGTTGTAGCCTTATGTATGAGCGCCCCACGCTTATGAGAATTTTTAGTGATTACGATATTGAATACGAAATACATCAAAACCTATGAAATTCAATGCTGTTTTTCTTCTTCTATTTTTGAGTTAATTAATGAGATGATACCCTTAAAAATCTAGTGAAATCTGGCTATCATTCATGAGTGAAGAAGAAGAAAAGTAAGAATATATGAGCTAAGCCCTTGATATATAAGGACTTAGCTTTTTCTATTATTCGTTTGAATATGATAACGAATATGATTCGTTTAGAAATTTAAGTGTTGTGCCAGTTTTTAAATTGTTCTTTCTTTCGATTCTAATATTGACTAGATGGATAAAGCTCAACAAGGGTCTTCTTGAGCAAAATTGTCAGTCTCACTGATGCTAGTGGGATGGCTAGTCCTGTTTGTTTACTCAGTAACAAGCTAGCAGGCTGGTATGCAATGCATTTATACTGGCGAATGTCTTAAGGTCATACAAGAACTTGCTCCTACGCTTCTTCGAATGCTCGTCGCCTATCCAGTAGTCTTATATGTAATACAGATAGGCTGTACATTTCTTGGATTAGAAGCATAGCTTGGTTTTGAAGCGATCAATACACTGGACAATTGTCATGATTATTTCTTCTAAATAGGGAAATGAAAAATAAAAAAACTGACCACCATAAGGCAATCAGCAAAGATTGATAGTTAGTAGTGTGGAGAATATATTTTTTTCTGTAAAAAATAACTGTGCTGCAAATTAGAACTATGTGCACTAACTACCAATGACTTTAGAAAGCAGACTCATATTGGAAATGATGTTACGCATTGTTAAGAAAATCTCTTCCCCAAGATATTCCCTCATGCTAATTAGTATAACTGGTAAATAATAATTTAGTGTGAACAAGATATGCAAATTCGCATATTTTTATGAATGAATAATGAGTGTTATTTAAGAATTTGATAAGAAAACGGGGAGTTTTTGGTGGTACTCTTGTTACAGATAACGTTACTACTTTTATGAATAAGACATAAACCAAAAAGATTTAAGTGGTTTCCTAGACAGGATTACAAGAATGGTCCTGCAAAATTTAAGGATCACTTATAAAAAAATGTGTTAAGCTAAAAAGAAGAATTGTCACTTCCAAAAATATTTTGGCTGTTCAAAAAAGGTGAAGAGTTCCTATCAGATATTCGAATGTTATGTCCGCATATTATACTACTGTTAAATAAGAGCAGTCTGTTAAGAGAACATTTTCCTATTAAGAAATGGTAAGAGTTATGTTTGAGTTAGTGAAAAACGAAAAGATTGGACGGTCAAGAATTTCTGCAAGGTTAAAGGGAGATAGGGAATAAGCAGCTGCTTTTGCCAGTTCCCTTTATATAAAATTTGTAGTGGAATTGCCAGTTCCACTTTTGTACTGCCGTTTATTTGGGGGTAGATACGAAGAGAGCTTGGAACTTTATTTCTGTCCCACTCTCCTTTAAATAGTGTGTGTCCACTTGTTTTAGCAGAATACTGGACGAAGCTCTAAGGGACCTGTGACATTAGTATATCTAGAACCCTTAAAACCGAATAAACCGTATTCTGTAAACTGGAGAGTAAAATAGAAGTTGACTTTTTATTAAGGTACCTGTAATGTATGTTTCAAAGGTACCTTATATATAGTGAAAGGGATTTAATTGAAGCTGGAGGAAATCGAATGGAAAATTCAAACTTATTGGAATATTACTTGAAATTTGAAACATTGCTGCATAGATATTTTGCTTGGAAGAGAAGAGAGGAGGGACCACGCGGCAATCCACATCGTGGTCAAGGAAGGATTTTAAGTATTTTGAAGTTGCAGCCTGAAATTAGTCAAAAGGAAATGACCTATTTATTAGATATGCGACCACAGTCACTTGGAGAATTATTGACAAAGCTGGAGAAAGCAGAATTTATTACTCGAAAACCTTCTGAAACTGATCGTCGTGTTATGATTATTACCTTAACAGAAGCTGGTGCAGATGAAGCAGAAAAAATGAATAATGTAGAAGAAAAAAATATTTTTGACTTACTTAGCCAAGAAGAACGGGAACAATTTGAAGCAATTATTGCAAAGCTGGCCAGGGCGATTAAGGATGAGCTTCCTGAAGATGCTATGCATTCAGGGAAATATAGTCATTCTGAATTTGGTGGATTTGAAGGGCATTGCAGAGGATTTGGAAAACGGAGAATAGAAGATTTTCATCCTCACGGAAGAGATGGAGAACTTGGAGACTTTCAGGGTTATTCTGGATTTGGAGGATTTCCTCATAGATTTGGGCCTGATTGTTCAGGAGGAATTGAAGATGAATAGGATGAAGTTGCTTCAAAATTAGGAGAAGCTAAAATACTCAGTTAAAATATAGAAGAACGAGGTTGTAAAAATCTTTGATTTTCTAGGGGAACGAAGGGCTTTGCTTCTACGGTTCTCACCTTATTCTGATCCTTGAAGCACACAGAGACTGGAATATCTTTAAGGAGTCAGGAATACTAATGCTCTAATCGTATTTTCTACGGTTAGTCAAGGAGGTAATAAAAAGCTCTTTGATTTTTCAAGTATGTAAAAAAATAGGGGCTAGAGGATACATCAGGTAACTATCTGAAATTTTTATCTGGTCTGTGACATAATCTGCTCATAAGCATTTGTTCTTATTAATGGCTGGAGGTTGTATACACATTGGCGTATACTGTATAATTTCAGACTATGGAATACATGTACTTCAGAAGCTTGCTCATACAGGCGGCTGCGGCAATCTCCTCTTTTTTTAGGGTAGGTTGCTTTTTTTTATATACAGACTTGAAGTTCGTAGGTCATGCTTGAGCTTCCGTTCACTTTCGCCATACTCTATCAATAGACAATAGCGGGTAAGATATTCCGTCGAATACCTACCCGCTAATTCTGGTATGTTTTGCTATTTTAATTAAAGACCTAAGAAAGGAGCTGGATTTACATAGCCAGACCAAAGTCCAGTTGAGATAGCGAAGTGCAAGTGAACTCCTGTTGAATTTCCAGTTGTACCCATATACCCAACTTGTTGTCCGATACTTACTGATTGTCCTTGGTTGACAGTTGTGCTGCTAAGATGAGCATACATTGAATAATATCCATTACTGTGCTTAATAATTACGCAGTTTCCTGACATACTGTCATATCCTACGTAGGCAACTGTTCCTGTGGCAGCAGCCATAATAACTGTACTTGAGCTTCCGCCAAAGTCAATCCCTTCATGGAAAGTACCGGAAAGTCCGGTTGGATCTTGACGATAACCATATCCACTAGTAACAACTACACTGGCAACGGGCGTTCTCCAGCCGCTGCTTGTTTCTGTATAATCAGTGTTTGTATTATTTGTATCTTCATAAGGTGTCGTTCCAGTTGTTTCGGGAACAGCGGCAGTAGCTGTTGATTCATCTGCAACAGCTTGTGCAGCCGCTTCTTCAGCGGCTTTTTGAGCTGCTGCCTGGCGTTCTTTTTCTTGTTGTTCTGCTAAGGCTTGAGCTTCAGCCATTTTTTTCTTTCGTTCTTCCAGTGCTTTAAGCTCTTCTTGTTTCTTTCGTTCGGCTTCAGCCTTTTGTTCTTCAAATTGTTTTTTTTCAGCCGTTTCTTTTGTCAAACTGGCTGCAAGTTCATTCAACTTAATTTCTTGATCTAGCTTTGCTTGAGCAAGAGCATCTTCTTGTTCAGCCAGTTCAGCTGTTTTCGCTTCCAACACTTTTACCTGTTCCAAAAGGGAATTCTTTAAGAGATTTAATTCCTCTTTATCTGCTTTCTGAGCTTGAATAATATCGTTGTTTGCAGTAACGATTGTATTTACAGCTAAAACTTTTGAAATCGCATCAGAAATGGATGTGGCATTTAACAAAACAGAAATCATTGATGTATCCTGACCTGCTTGAGTTGCACGTGCCTGTGCTTCAAGCTGTTCGCTGCGCTTTTCAATCTTTACTTCAAGTGCAGCAATTTCGGTGTTCATTGTATTAAGCTGCTGTTCAGTATCTTGTTTCTCTGCCAAGACAGCATAGTATTCTTTTTCAAGTGCAGCAATTTCTTTTTCCAGAAGAGCTGCATAGTCGGAAGTTTCTTTCTGAGAGTTAATGATTTCGTTGATTTTTTGGTTCTTTGCTTCAATTTTGTTGTCGATTGATTCAGCAAAAACTGAAACAGGTGCAGCATTTAATAGTAAAACAAATGAAAGAGTCAAAATAATCTTTTTTTTCAAATCTAAATCCTCACTTCTTTATAGATAAAATTACATATTCTTTTCTTATAAATGTGTTATTAATGAGTTATTTTTTTACAGCATAAATCTGCTGAATGAATTCTAATTATTAGTATACCTTAAAAATATTAAAACAAGGCTGTATTTTAATATTTTTAATCAGAAAGAAAAGACCAGAAATAATTGTAACATAGGCAGCTGTTTTTTCAAATGGTCATTTTGGTGTATCTTCATTAATATAGTTTTGTAAAAGGTTGATAAATCTGGAATCATCTTCTATTAGAAGTTCAGCACCTGCAGCCCATAGTTTCATCTTTTGAGGCTCTTTTGAAAGCTTGTCAATAAGCGGCAGCAGCTGTTTACGATAGTTGCTGTCACTTTCAATATGATATTCCGGTTCACTTTCTGCAATCAAAGAGTGAGCTTCTGACAGCTGATAAGGATAGACTTGTTCGAATAATTTAGGAAACACAGTTCTTGCTTCTGTTAAAATTTTCAGATCATCACCGTAAGAGATATGTCTTGCATGCAATGTATTAATTAATTGATCAAGCTGCTCTTCAGAGATTCTAAGAGAGGGTGTAGACGCTGTCAGCAAATTCTCCACGTAATTTTTAAAGTCTCCGAATTTGATCCATTCTACTGTTGTATTTCCTAAAATAGCGATTTTTTCCAATCTGTCAGTTTTTGGCAGATTATTTCCCTTTTCCCAGTTATTCACTGTACTTGCACTTGAATTCCCAACTAGTTTTGCAAAGGAAGCCATGGAATAATTATGTTTCCGACGAATACCTCTTATGCGATTTCCTACTTCTATTAAGTTGTCTGCCACTGATCGTACCTCCGATAACGTCTTTATAGGTAAATATACCATATTTTTTCCATCTCTTCATCCCGTTTTTTCTTCATTTTTCTATTGAGTTCACATAATAATCATGATATCATTTTATTACCGAAATATTTTCAATTATTGGTGATAATGTTTCTGGAATTTAGTTTTTTTGAATGCCAAAATAAATTCATTTTTAAGGAGGAGCTATGAAAGGAACAGAGATTATAGAAGAAAGAAACAGGCAAAAAGTATATCGTATAATAAATGAATTGAACCAAACAAGCTCAGCTGCTGATTTAAATCCTCGATCCCTCGATTCTTGTACTCAGCAATATGAAGAGACTGTTCAAAAATTGTTCGTTGCGACTGTATTTTATAAAGGGATGAATCAGGCATGCATGGCTTATAAGCATATTGTCAAAAAAGAATATAGAAGATTTTGCAAGCTGCTCATCCAAAAAGCAGAAGATGAATCATTAAAAGAACAGGCTTTGAATAATCTACGCAAAAAAAGGAACAGATTATTAAAAAAAGCTCCTTCACGTTTAAAAAAGGAGCCGGGCTTTGAAATTTTTTATGCACTGACTGGCGGTTTCAGGAAAAAATACACCCCCAATCGAAAATCAATAGAATTGATGTACAGAGAAATGGAATCAGCTTCTGCCAATCCACTTCATTCAATCTATTATGCAATATGGTGTGTAATGAAATATCTGGGCTATTTCAAAGAGTACACACTTTGGCAGCTTCGTTCGATAAGGTCAAATTAAGGTTTACAACAGAGAGAGTCTATTAGTGTAATGAGAATTCATCTTGTGCTATCCTCTAATTAAGTGAGAGAAATCTTTCAAAGAAAATTTGAGGAAGGATGACTTGCTATGGAAGAAGATCATAATCACAGCTTGGAACAAGGAACTCCGAACGTGGCAGGGCAGGATGCGAAGATGCATGATACAGTTATGACTGAGTCTGCTGAACATCAACATGTGCATTCATCTGGACATGATATGTCAGCCATGGACCATTCCATGCACATGGGAGATTTTAAAAAGAAGTTTTGGTTATCACTCGTTTTGGCAATCCCTATCATTTTTCTATCTCCTATGATGGGTATAGATTTACATTTTCAATTTACATTTCAAGGATCAGACTGGCTGATTTTAATTTTGGCAACTATTTTGTTTGTTTATGGCGGACAGCCGTTTTTAACAGAAGCCAAATCAGAACTGCATCAAAAAGCCCCGGCCATGATGACGCTGATTGCTATGGGGATAACAGTTTCCTATTTTTACAGTTTATATGCATTTGTTATGAATCGTCTATTTCCGAAAGATCATGTAATGGATTTTTTTTGGGAACTGGCAACGCTGATTGTCATCATGCTGCTGGGACATTGGATTGAAATGAATGCAGTGTCCAATGCTGGGGATGCTCTCAACGAAATGGCTGCTCTTTTACCTGATACTGTATATCGCATGAATGTTGAAGGTCAGGAGGAAGAGGTTCCTCTGGATGAAGTTAAAAAAGGCGATCACTTGGTTATTCGTTCTGGAGATAAGATTCCAGCTGACGGCAGAATCATCAAAGGACAGACCTCCGTGGATGAATCAATGGTAACGGGAGAAGCTCATCTTGTCAGCAAGTTAGAGGGTCAAACAGTCATCGGAGGATCTATTAACGGCAGCGGCTCAATTGAAATTGAAGTAGTAGGAGTCGGAGAATCCGGCTATTTATCGAAAGTCATGAATCTCGTTGTTCAGGCCCAGTCAGAAAAATCTAAACTGGAATCATTGTCAGACAAAGTTGCAAGAGCACTTTTTTATGTAGCATTGACAGTCGGAATTTCAGCATTTGTTATCTGGTTCTTTTTGGCACGAGATTTGGCGGCAGCGTTTGAACGAATGGTCACAGTATTTATTATTGCCTGTCCACATGCATTGGGATTGGCGATCCCTTTAGTAGTTGCCCGGTCCATGTCTATTTCAGCTAAACACGGTCTTTTGATTAAGAATAGAAACGCATTGGAACGTGCAAATGATTTACAATATATTTTTTTGGATAAAACGGGAACTCTAACCGAAGGCAAATTTACTGTTACTGGAATAGAATTGTTTTCTCAGTTGTATAGTCGTGAAGAAAGCCTGAAATATATTGGGGCATTGGAAAGCAATGCAAATCATCCCTTGGCTATTGGTATCATGAACTATCTGAAAGAAGAAAAGATAAAGCCATACAATATAGAAAAGCTACAGAGCCTCTCAGGAGTCGGTCTGACGGGGAATGTCAATGGAAAAACAGTAAAAATTGTCAATGAAAAGGAGCTGGCTCATCTTTCTTTTTCGATAAATCAACAGAAAAAGCAAAAGTATTTAGAGCAGGGGAATACCTTGAGCTATTTATTAATAGATAATCAACTTGTTGCATTGATTGCTTTGGGGGATATAGTTAAACCAGAAGCAAAGGAATTCATCAGTCGTTTGAAAGAACAGCAGATAACGCCGGTTATGCTGACTGGAGATAACAACGTTTCAGCTAAAATAGTTGCGGACTATCTGGGAATAACTGAATTTTATAGTGAGCTCTTACCAGAGGATAAAGAAGCACAAGTGAAAAAATATCTTCAGAACAATTATAAAGTAATGATGGTGGGAGATGGGATTAATGATGCGCCCAGTCTTGCTCGTGCAACAATTGGCGTCGCAATCGGTGCAGGAACAGATGTTGCAATTGAGTCAGCAGATGTTGTTCTGATTGACAGTGATCCGTTGGACATTCTTCGGCTTTTGGATCTGGCTAGGCATACACGAAGAAAAATGATTCAAAATTTATGGTGGGGAGCAGGTTACAATATTTTGGCCATTCCTCTGGCAGCTGGAATATTAGCACCAATTGGTATTCTTTTAAATCCAGCTGTCGGAGGGATACTTATGTCTTTAAGTACGATAATTGTTGCATCCAATGCGATGACCTTACGTATAAAAGGTGAGTGAAGTGCACAAATAGATATTTGGTTTTGAACTTTAAAATATACTGCAAATAAATTTATCTGACATATTTTTGGATTTTATTTATTTTTTGAATGGAATTGCTGCAAAACAGCTTGATTCCGTTCTTTTTTTATGAAAAAATAATTTAATAATAGAAATGCGTAGTTTGTTTTGTAGAAGATAATGGGAATACTTGGAGAGCTATTATGAAAATTCAGGAAATTTTAGGCTTTGAAACAAGAAAAATGTTGGAAATCTTAACTCTTTTTCAAAGTAGACTGGAACCGATTTCGGCTAAATTTGTAGCGGAGCAGCTTTATATTCATGCAAAAACAGCAGAGAAATATTTATTGAGACTACAGCAATGTATGAAAGATTATGGTTTCAGCAAATGGCTTCAGCTTGAATTTCAAGAGAATGATAAAGTGATTTTGAGGATGAAAAATACTTGGTATCTGGAAAAATTTCGTTTAATGATTATTTTTAATACCCCTGAAATCTTTCTTTTAGAAAAAACTCTGACAGCAGACAAAATATCCATCAAAGAGCTAGCTTTACGTTTAAATGAAAGTGAAGCCCTAGTAAGAAAGAGAATTACCAAGCTTCGCCAATGGCTGAAAAGCTACCAGCTGACATTAAAGCATCATACACTGGAATTGACTGGCAGCGAACACCAAATCAGAGAATTTATCTTTCAAATTCATCGACTAATTTTTCAAGAGAATATTCAGTTGAAGGATTGTTGTCTGGAAAATCAAATAAATCAGTTAACTCAAGACTGTATACTTTTTTTCCAAATGAAAATGAATCATTTGCAGGAACAATATTTGAGACTGCTAATTCAAATTCAGTTGAACAGGGTGAATACGGGAAACCCGGTAATGCTTAAAACAGATTTAAAAAACTATTGTTTGAGAAATCAATTGTTTCAAAATTTTTCAAAACAGATAAAGAAAAGCAGTTTTTTCAAATTATCCCAAGTTGAAGAAATGTATCTGTTCCTCAATGTGAAAGCACATTTTTCATTTACATTTGGTAAATTGATACAGGAAAAAATTGTCTACGAAAATTCAGCAGCTAAAACAACCGTTTATAAATATGCATCCAGTGGAGCAAAAGGATTAAGAAAAATCTTTGAACACAATGAGCTTATTATTGACATACAAATTTTTGTATCGCTGCTTGGGTTTCATTTGTATTATGAGATGAATGCAGGATTTCTGTATGAAGATCTTTCGGCATTAAAAGATTTGGTCAAATACTATCCAAATACGTTTGAACGAGTGACAAATATGGTAAGTATTCTTAAAGAAGAGTTTAATCATTTTAATAAAATTGATGGAAACCAGTTATTGTTACGATACTTCTTTATTCTTTCAGAGGCATGTTCACCAATTATTCTGGAAAAGCGGAAAAATATTTATTTTGTTCTTGAATGGAATTTAGAGCAGAAAAAAAGGTTCATTAAAAAGATAGCCAATTTTTTTACAGATAGAAAAAACATTCGCTTAATTGATGGCGGGCTTCATACAGAATATCAGAACGCAGATGTTATTTTGACTACTTCTGTTCATCGGATTTTTAAGAAAAAAGCATCTGAATGTCCTGTTATTTTCATTGCAGGAATGGATGAATATTCGCTGTTAAAACAATTAAATTATTTTCTTGAAGATAAAAATTAAAACCCTTTCAATTAATTATGTTAGAATAAAGTGAATACAAGGGTGTGACTGGAAAATCTTTCGATAACTAGATATAGTTTTTACTGATTATGCAATGATTCAACTGGTTTATATTAGCTGGAGTGATTGTTTTTGTTCGCATGATTATGCTGGGTAACGACGTTTGCTGATTTTTCAATTATGTCTAAATTTTAGGAGGCTATTTGATGAAGAAAGTTCAATTTGGTAATAGTGGTGTGGAGGCTGCAGCGGTTATTTTAGGCTGTATGAGAATGAACGGTGCCGATCACCCGCAGGAAATTATTGAAACAGCAGTTGAAAATGGCATCAATTTTTTTGATCATGCAGATATTTATGGCGGAGGAGAATGTGAAACAATCTTTGGGAAGGCAATGAAAGAAAGTACGATTTCCAGAGAAGATATTTTTATTCAGACAAAGTGTGGAATCCGTAAAGGAATGTTTGATTTTTCAAAAGAGCATATCATTCATTCCGTAGAAGACAGTTTAAAACGTCTGGGTGTTGATTATGTAGATGCATTATTGCTGCATCGTCCGGATACGCTGGTTGAACCTGAAGAAGTAGCAGCAGCATTTGATCAATTGGAAGCAGAAGGGAAAGTAAAATATTTTGGTGTCAGCAATCAAAACCCGATGCAGATTGAGCTGTTGAAAAAGACTGTGGTTCAGCCTTTAGTTGCTAACCAGCTTCAATTTGGGATTAAGCACACTGGAATGGTTGACCAGGGAATCCATGTGAATATGACAGATGCAGGAAGTGTAGATCACGACGGGAGTATTCTTGATTATTCCCGATTAAATGAGATGACTATTCAAGCATGGTCACCTTATCAATATGGTTTTTTTGAAGGTGTGTTTATCGGCAATGAAAAATTCCCGGAACTCAATGAAAAAATGGTTGAAATAGCTGACAAATATGGTATCACATCAACCGGATTGGCGACAGCTTGGATTTTGAGACATCCTGCCAATATGCAAGTTATTGCAGGAACAATGAATACCAGCAGAATCAAAGAAATTGCAGATGCCTCAAAAATTGTTCTTAGTCGTGAAGACTGGTATGCTATTTATCTTGCTGCCGGCAATATTTTGCCCTAGGAAGCGATTAAGGAGCAGTCAATGAAGTCAGCATCAAATGATTTGATTTCCAGAGGTTATCTTGAAGAAAATATCTTCATTGAGAAGAGTTTCCGTATGGAAGAACTAATTGAACAATTGAATGATCCTGAACCTGTACAGCGTTCATTAGCTGCCAGGTTAATTGGTGAAACATGTCTTTTGGACAATACAGCAGCAAAAGCTTTGCTTAAGTGTTTGATGATGGAGAAGAAGCTGTATACACGGCTTGAACTATGTCGGGCATTGGAAAAAGGGAACGGCAAGACAGCAAGATTGATGATCCCATATATCAATACAATTGGCAACAATCAGTATGAATCTATTTCAGAAGCAAAAACGTCCTTGAAAAAATCTTACCCTTTGCCAAGAGATATAATTTGCCGAGTGATTGGTAAGATGAGTGGAGAAGAAGGAATTGTATTGCTGAATTATTTAACGGACAAACAGTATTCACGAGAATTAATTGATGGTCTTGGTTTCCTGATATTTTACAATCCTTCTTTGCAAAGGGAAGACTACTTTCTTAAAGGAAAAGAGGCATATGAATTATTTAAAGATGATCCTCTCTATGTATGGAAATATATTATTTTTTGTTCGGCTTTTCCTTTTGATTATTCCAAAAGAATAGTAACAGAAATAGAGCGCTTGAATCCTGAAAAAATTTTTCAAACTGAAGTCGAAAGAACTCGGCGATTAAGCAGGATGCACCAAGTCTTCCTGTAAAATTTACAATTTAAGAAATATTCAGTCATAAAAAATTCAAAAATTGTGGTTAGAATAAACTCAAATAAGAAATTAAGTGTGATAATTTCATTTGTGTGAACTCGAAAAAGAACAGACCTCCTAAACTGTTCTAATTTCAAAAACCTTCAAGCCCGGAAAACTTGAAGGTTTTTTTGTCTGTTAATAAGGAAAAAAGGTCTTTATACCTTTAATTAATGGGGGAGTTATCAGGTTCTTTAGTTCATTTTGAGAGTAAAAATTTGGATGGAACGGAAATTTAGTGAATTTCTCAAACAGCGGTTGTCTTCTTACTGCAAAATTCAAGGATATTTGTTAGAATGAAACAGAGTCAAGTTGAAGAGAAGGAGAAAATAGATGGCTAAAAATAAATTATTGCTGGTAGATGGCAACAGTGTAGCGTTTCGAGCTTTTTTTGCTTTGCATAATTCTTTAGAACGCTTTAAAAATAAAAATGGATTACATACAAATGCAATCTATGCTTTTAATAACATGTTTGAAAATGTCATGACTAAGGAAGAGCCGACTCATGTGTTGGTTGCCTTTGATGCAGGAAAAACAACCTTTCGGACGGAGTGGTATCCTGAATATAAAGGAGGACGTTCCAAAACACCGGGCGAATTTAAAGAACAGATGCCTTATATTCGTGAGCTGTTGACAGGCCTTGGTGTAAAATATTATGAGTTGGACAATTACGAAGCGGATGATATTATCGGTACGCTGGCGAATAAAGTTTCAAAAAAAGAGTTTGATATAGTGGTACTTTCCGGGGATCGGGATCTGACTCAGCTTGCTTCTGATTCAGTAAAAGTGGATATTACTGTTAAAGGTGTCAGTGATATTGAAACATACACCCCTGAACATGTAGCAGAAAAATATGATGGACTGACGCCTAATCAAATTATTGATATGAAAGGTCTTGCAGGAGATGCTTCAGATAATATTCCCGGTGTGACAAAAATCGGTGAAAAGACAGCAATCAAGCTGTTGAAGGAATATGGTTCTGTTGAAGGAATATACGATCATATTGACGAGTTGAAGCAAAGCAAGATGAAAGAGAATTTGATTAATGATAAAGCTCAGGCCTTTTTATCCAAACGTTTGGCAACTATTGAAATAGATGCTCCTGTTGACGTGGAAATTGACAGTTTAAAATATGAAGGGAAAGATTTGGACAAGCTTGTTCCCTTTTATAAAGAAATGGAGTTTAAACAGTTTCTAAACAAGTTGAATATTGAGGAAGAAATTCAGCCTATAGAGGATATTCATTTTAAAGTAGTAGATTCATTTACTGAAGAAATGTTTACAGATGACATGGCATTGTATGTTGAAATGATGGAAGAAAATTATCATACCTCACCAATTGTTGGAGTGGCATGGGGGACAAAAAATACCATTTACACCACGAATGAGCTGGCTTTGTTTGAAAGCTCAGCTTTTACCAGCTGGCTGTTTTCTGATAAGTACAAAAAGAAAGTTTATGATATGAAACGGACATATGTCGCTTTAAACCGATATGCTGGAAAAACTGAGGGGATAAACTTTGACGTTTTACTGGCAGCCTATCTTCTTGATACAAATGACAACAGTGCGGATATTGCTGGTGTTGCGCAATATTATGGCTATGAGCATATTCATTCTGATGAAACCGTCTATGGAAAAGGCGCCAAAAAAGGGCTTCCGGAAGATGAAGAAGCATTTTTTAGTCATCTGGCCAGAAAGATAAAAGCCATCCATTTTCTATCTGAAAAGCTGGATCAAGAATTAATTGAGAAGAACCAGTCCGACCTCTTTTACAAAATGGAACTGCCTCTGTCAAAAATATTGGGTGATATGGAAATTACCGGGATTCGAGTTGATGCACAACGGTTAAGAGAAATGGGCGTAGAGTTTTCTGAACGCCTAAGACAGATTGAACAGACGATTTATAAAGAAGCGGGTGAAGAATTTAATTTGAATTCACCGAAGCAATTAGGTGTGATTCTATTTGAAAAAATGGGACTGCCCGTGATCAAAAAGACTAAAACCGGATATTCAACGGCTGTGGATGTGCTGGAGCAGCTCAAAGAGCAGGCACCGATCGTCGAAGATATTTTAACCTATCGCCAAATCGCAAAAATACAGTCTACATATATTGAAGGTCTTCTGAAAGTCATTCAGCCGGACGACAAGATCCATACACGATACGTCCAAACGCTGACTCAGACTGGGAGATTAAGCTCTGTAGATCCAAATTTGCAGAATATTCCTATTCGATTGGATGAAGGTCGGAAAATTCGCCAGGCGTTTATTCCAAGAGAAAAAAATTGGCTGATCTTCTCTTCTGACTATTCACAGATTGAATTGAGAGTATTGGCTCATATTTCTGGTGATGAACATCTGAAGCAAGCCTTTTTAGAAGGACAGGATATTCATACAAGTACGGCAATGCGGGTATTTGGATTAGCCTCTGAATCAGATGTGACACCAAATATGCGTCGTCAGGCAAAAGCTGTAAACTTTGGAATTGTATATGGAATCAGCGACTATGGTCTTTCTCAGAATCTCGGGATTACCAGAAAGCAGGCGCAGCAGTATATTGATACCTATTTTGAAAAATATCCAGGGGTAAAAAAATATATGGAAGAGATCGTTCGTGAAGCAAAGGAACAGGGATATGTAGAAACCTTGTATCACCGTCGCCGTTATTTGAATGATATTAATTCACGAAACTTCAATCTGCGTTCATTCGCTGAAAGAACAGCCATTAATACACCAATCCAGGGAAGTGCAGCTGATATTCTTAAGCTGGCAATGATTAATATGGCAAAACGTTTGGAAGAAGAACAGCTGGAAGCAACGATGCTTTTACAAGTGCATGATGAGCTTGTATTTGAAGTGCCTGAAATCGAGCTGGATCGTCTGAATGAGCTTGTTAAAGAAGTAATGGAAAATTCAGTCAGCCTTACGGTTCCGTTGATTACAGAAAGCAGCTGGGGTAAAACCTGGTATGATGCGAAGTAGCCAATAAAATAAGAAACTGAAGCAAAGAAAAATGAAATGATTTTCGAAGTTTGATTAATCGAATATAGGAGATAGTAAATGACTGGGAGTGAATTTTTGCCAGTCATTTTTCCTCTTTAAAAGAGAGAGAATCCATGGTATTGTAAAGTTATAAGTATTAAGAAGTTTACATTTATTGAAGGAGTGTTTTAATCACTCTATTTTATTCCATATAGTTATCTGTAATAAAACTTGCAGGATAGTCAAGATACAATTTATTCGAACGGAGGAGAAAAGGTTGCCTGAACTACCAGAAGTAGAAACGGTCCGAAAAGGCTTGGAAAAGCTTGTTACCGGCAAAACAATTAGAGCTGTAGAAGTTTTATGGGGAAAAATCATTGAACAGCCTGAAAAGGATCTGTTTGAACTGTCCTTAATTGGACAGAAAATAAATAGAGTGGAGCGTAGAGGGAAATTTCTGATTTTTAAGCTGACAGAGTATGATTTAATCTCTCATTTACGTATGGAGGGAAAATATGAGTTTCATGAATCAGAAAATGATCTGCTTGTAAAACATACACATGTCCGCTTTATTTTTGAAGATCATACAGAGCTCCGTTACCTTGATGTGAGAAAATTCGGAAGGATGGTTCTTGTGGAAAAGGACCAGTCGAGCCAATATAAAGGAATTTTATCTTTAGGACCTGAACCTGTTCCTGAAGTATTCATATTCTCACCGTTTAGAGAAGGCCTCAAAAGACATCATAAAGCCATTAAACCACTTCTGCTTGATCAAAAACTAGTTACCGGCTTAGGAAATATCTATGTAGATGAAGCACTTTGGGAAGCGGAAATTCATCCCGAACAGCCTGCTGATACTTTGACTAAGAAAGAAATTGAGCGTTTATATGCCTCTATTATTGATGTTTTAGGAAGAGCAGTTGAAGCTGGCGGAACGACGATTCGAAGCTATTTGAATGCACTGGGAGAAGCCGGGAAATTTCAAGTTTCTTTACATGCCTATGGAAAGACAGGGGAGCCATGCATGCGCTGCGGTACCCCAATCAAAAAAATAAAAGTGGCACAAAGAGGAACTCATTTTTGCCCTGAGTGTCAAAAATTGAAAGGAAGAAAAAGCTGATGAGCTTTGTACTTGGATTGACAGGCGGTATTGCTACAGGAAAGACAACTGCAATGAAAGTCTTTAAAAATGCAGGATTCCCAATTGTAGATTCAGACAAAATCGCACGAGAAGTGGTTGAGCCTGGGAGTTCGGGATTATCAGCAGTTGTTTCTGCTTTTGGAGAATCCATCAAAAACAATGATGGATCGCTGAATCGAAAAAAACTAGGTACCCTTATCTTTTCTGACCATGAAAAGCGGGCACTTCTAAATCAGACGATGGCTCCCTTTTTAGAAAAAAGTATTGTGGGGAAAATCAATGAACTAAAGAAAAGTTATCCTTTGGTCATTGCGGATATTCCGCTGCTGTATGAAAACGGATATGAGGAGTTTGTAGATAAAACGGCTGTTGTATATATACCTGAAGCTAAACAGATAAAACGGCTGATGGCAAGAGATTCATTGTCAGTAGAAGAGGCGTTGCAACGAGTGAATAGTCAATGGTCGATTGAAGAAAAAAAGGAAAAGGCTGACATTGTGTTTGACAATCAGGGAACAATTGAAGACTTGGAAAGACAGATTTCGGAATGGCTGGAAAAAGAAGGGTTCATTTAATCAATTGGTCTGACTCCGTTTCCAGGAGCTATGGTTTTAAATTAGGCTGAAATTAAGAAAAACTCAAGCCGTTGAGAAAAGCTTGTCAATAACTGGTATATGATGTATTTCATGTTATAATATAACTACTAAATAATGAAATTGAGGTGATCATTGTGCGTTGTCCAAGATGCCACCATAATAACTCAAGAGTGATTGACAGTCGTCAGGCAGATGATGGAAGAGCGATTCGAAGAAGAAGAGAATGTGAAAACTGCCAAAATCGTTTTACGACCTTTGAAAGAATAGAAGCGGCGCCCTTACTTGTTATTAAGAAAAATGGTGATCGTGAAGAATTTAATAGAGAGAAAATATTGAGAGGGCTGATTCGGTCAGCTGAAAAGCGGCCGGTAGCCATGGAACAAATGGTAAAAATTGTGGATAATGTTGAAAATCGGGTACGGGAGCTTGGTGAAAATGAAGTTTCAACTAATCTGATTGGTGAATATGTAATGGAGGATTTGGTCAATTTAGATGAGATTGCCTATATTCGTTTTGCCAGTGTTTATCGTCAATTTAAGGATATGAGTGTATTTCTTAAGGAATTGCAGGAGATTGTCGATAAGGCGCACTTAGATAAAGATGATACGGAGAACGAATAAGGAGGTCTTTCCGTGACAAATAACAGGAAAGAAATCCAGCCAAAAAATATTTTTAAAGTATTGGTTAACCATCCCTTTTCAGATTTGGAAAAAGATATCCTGATTTTTCTCTATCAGCCGATCGTAGGAGCTAATGCCTTTAGTTTGTTCCTGACTCTGTTAGGAGAAGTAAAGCAATCAGGTCTCAGCGATTCTCTTTTTCACAGAGAACTAAATCTTCTGCTTGATCTGAGTACCACACAATTGGAAGAAGCAAGAGCAAAGCTTGAAGGGATTGGACTGCTGGATACATTCGTTAAAGAGGATGCAGAATTGGATTGGGTATATGTTTTTCGACTAAATCATCCGGAGGCGGTTGAAGCATTTTTTAAGGATGAGGTACTGGCATTAACCTTGCTGAATCGTGTGGGGCAAAAGAAATTTGATCAGCTGTTTGAACGTTTTCAACCGGAGTTTATGAATTTTGCCGGCTATGAAAATATTTCCTGTGGCTATCAGGATGTCTATTCATTTAAGGAAGAACAATTGATAGCCGAAGGAGCTCTTCTTGAAAATTTAAAGCAGGCTTTTAAAGATCCGGTACCTGTCAGAACACAGTCTGTTATTGATGAAGCAAGGTTTGACTGGTCCTTCTTTGTCTCGCAGGTTGAACGCTTTGGGTCGAAGATATCAAATGACAATAGGGATTTGAAAGAAGAGATTTATTTATTTAATAGTCTTTATGGCATTGATGAGCTGGAAATGCTTGAATTCATTAAAGAAACATTTGATTATCAGACAAACGAAATTGACAGAGCAGCATTAAAAAGAGCAATTACACGTCATTATAGTGACAGCAAACCGCAAAAGGCTGTCCAGGTTAAAAGAAATGAACGAGCAAATCTTACAGAAGAGGAACAGCGTTCTTATCGATTTAATTCATTGAAGAAAGATGGCTTTTCTGACGAAGATATTCGTACGATTCTTGATAGTGAAGCAATCCCTCCAATGACCTATCTTGCGGCGATTAAACAGCAGACTGGAGGCTTTGAAATCGCACAGGAACGCTATATTATTGAGTACTTGGTCAAACGTTCAGGCTTGCCGAACAGTGTAATTAATATTTTGATTTCGTATGTTTTAATTATTCAAAAGCAGGCTACTTTGAAGGCAGAGTATGTATATACCATTGCGAATGACTGGGCAAAGAAAGAAATATTTTCCCCTGAAAAAGCAATGAGCTATTTGAAAACCAAACAGGAAGAAAATCTTAAGAGACGAAATAATAAAGGTTATTCATCAAACAGAAAACAACCAGTAATCCGGAAAGAAACACTGCCGGATTGGGTGGCAAATCCTGTTCCAGAAGAAAAGCTGTCAAAAGAAGAACAAGAAAAACTGGATAAAGAGATGGAAGAGTTTTTGAGGAGACGAGGTGAAAGATAATGGAAGATGTAGGTAAAGAAATGTCAAAGATTATTCGCAGGAGAGACTTGAACGACCGCTTTACCGAACTGGTAAATACCGTATTGGATAATCCGGATGTGAAGCAGTTTATTTCGGAGCACCGGGATCGGCTGACAGACGAAGATATCCAGAAAAGCTATTCCAAGCTGTATGAATTCGTTCAGGAAAAAAAGAAATTCGATTTAAATGATCCGTCAATGATTGCTCCCGGCTATGAGCCGAAACTTACGCTAAATTTCCATTATATTGATGTAACCTATGTACCTACTGAACTTTTGCTGACACGACAAAGAGAAGAGGAAGTTCGTAAACGAGTTAGTGCAATGACGATGCCCAAAGACATTCGAGAAGCTACCTTCAGCAAATTTGACCGCTCATCCAGCGGTCGCTTTGAAGCGCTGAGTGAAGCAACGAAATTCATTGACGCATATATTGCTAAACCTAAGGATTTTCATAAGGGACTGTATTTACAGGGAACTTTTGGTGTAGGAAAATCCTATCTGCTGGGAGCTGTTGCTAACGATTTAGCTAGAGACGGATTTTTAACGACAATTATTCATTTCCCTACATTTACAGTAGAGATGAAACAGGCAATTGCCAAAGATCTGGTAGGTGAGAAACTGGATGCGGTCAAGAAAGCTCCGGTACTGATGATCGATGACATAGGAGCCGAATCAATGACCAGCTGGATCAGAGATGATATACTAAGTGTTATTCTTCAATATAGAATGCAAGAGCAGCTGGTAACGTTTTTTTCTTCAAATCTGAGTATGAAAGCTTTGGAAGAGCATTTAACGATTTCTCAAAGAGGAGAGCAGGAGCCATTGAAGGCGAAACGGTTAATGGAACGCATCCGCTATCTGGCAAAAGAAATCAGCATGAGCGGACAGGATCGGAGAAATGGCTGATCTATATGAGATAAAATTTTAATCTCATTATTTAATAATGAATGGTATGTAATGATACAGAGAGTTTATGATAATTGTTTCTAGACTTTCTGTTTTTTTATTATTCATTAATTTTTCCTAATGTTGCTCCTTGTTAGTTTACAGAGAGAAAAAAAACTTTTAAACTAAATGTGGTTTAATAAATATTTTTTGGAGGGATTGGAATGAAAAAAGTTAAAATGATACTTTTAGCAGCCGTATCTATTTTCATATTGGGTGCCTGCGGATCAGGCAATAATACTTCCAACGAAAGCAGTGAGAGCAGTGTGGCGAAAGAGGAATCAACGAGTCAGACCGGAGAGCAATCATGGTCAGGAAGCTCCGACAGTCAGTGGAGTTCGTTAGTTTCTGTATTTACTGGTGTATTGAGTGAAGATGCAGAAGCCGCTGAGCATGATGGGGCAATTCGTCTCGTACTGAATTCAATTGAAGCTGTCGACGATCCTGAAGTGTTTTTGCCTATGATGGAAACGGACGGTGTAATTTTAAATGTTTCTGAAGATCAGTTGGCAGAAGGTTTAACGCTGGATCAATTAAAGAGTGGAGATAAAGTTCAGTTTACTCTGACAGGGATGCCGGCAATGACCGCGTCTATTCCTCCACAAGTAGCAGGAAATGCAGTGAAAATTATTGAGAAGGTTAATTAACAAATTTGCGGTAATTATAATAAGTTAATAGGAAAATATAAATCAGAATCGGCAGAAAAACTGCCTGGTTCTGTTTTTTTTTTTGGGGAAAGAAATGCTTTTTTGTCCTAAAAAATGAGAATAGGTTTATACTGAAGCCGGATTTTTTTAGTGATTGTCTGCTGCTGTATTGATTGGCAGTGAAAAATAAAAAGTGGTTGTAACGATAAATATAACGTTTGACCTTTGTTGACCAATTAATTATAATTTAGTTATGAGTATTCGATATCTTTGTATTTTGTGAACAGAAGTTTCATAATTAGTACAAGAATGTTTTTATAGAAAACTATATTTTTTAGGAGGGAATACAGTATGAATATTGAAAAAATGACTACTACATTACAGGAAGCAATTGCAGAAGCACAGAAAATCGCAGTAACAAGACGTCATCAGGAAATTGATATTGCACATTTATGGAAAATATTTTTACAGCCAAATCATTTTGGCAGGAATTTTTATACAGATGCCGGAGTTGATATAGAAGCCTTTGAAAGAGAAATTGATAAAGCACTGGATGAATATCCAAGTGTTCAGGGAGGAAATGTTCAATATGGTCAAAGCATGAGTCGAAATCTGTTCAATTTATTAAATGAAGCAGATAAACTACGTGAATCTTTTCAGGATGAATACTTGTCAACAGAAATTGTCGTTCTGGCTTTGATGAAATTGAAAAATTACCGATTGACAAAATATTTAGTCAGTCAGGGGATTACGGAGAAGGAATTGCGTGCGAACATAGAAAATATTCGGGCAGGTGAACGAGTGACTTCTCAAAATCAGGAAGAGCAGTATAAAGCATTGGAAAAATATGGAGTGGATTTAGTTCAGCAGGTTAGAAGCGGGAAAATGGACCCGATTATTGGTCGTGATGAAGAAATTCGAGATGTCATTCGAATCTTGTCAAGAAAAACTAAAAATAATCCAGTTTTGATTGGTGAGCCCGGAGTTGGTAAAACGGCCATTGTCGAGGGACTTGCACAACGGATCGTGCGTAGAGATGTACCGGAGAACCTAAAAGACAAAACGATTTTTTCTTTAGATATGGGTGCATTAATTGCCGGAGCAAAATTTCGGGGTGAATTTGAAGAGCGTCTTAAAGGTGTATTGAAAGAAGTCAAAAAAAGTGATGGCCGGATTATTCTGTTCATTGACGAGATTCATAATATTGTCGGAGCAGGAAAAACGGAAGGCAGTATGGATGCCGGTAATCTGCTAAAACCGATGCTGGCCAGAGGAGAGCTGCATCTGATCGGTGCAACAACATTGGATGAATACCGTCAGTATATGGAAAAGGATAAGGCTCTCGAGCGTCGTTTCCAAAAAGTTTTGGTGAAAGAACCGACAGTGGAGGATACGATCAGTATTTTACGTGGATTGAAAGAGCGATTTGAAATTCACCATGGTGTAAATATCCATGATAATGCTTTGGTTGCTGCGGCTGCATTATCTGATCGCTATATCACAGACCGCTTTTTGCCGGATAAAGCAATCGATTTGGTTGATGAGGCTAGTGCAACGATTCGTGTAGAAATGAATTCTATGCCAACTGAACTGGATCAGGTGACCCGGCGATTAATGCAATTGGAAATTGAAGAGGCAGCCCTGAAAAAAGAATCAGATGATGCCAGCAAGAAACGATTGGCAAATCTTCAAGAAGAACTGGCAGAGCTTAGAGAAGAAGCTAACAACATGAAGCTGCAGTGGGAGACTGAAAAGGAAGAAGTAAATGCAGTCAGCAACAAACGGGCTGAAATCGATAAAGCCAAACACGAGCTGGAAGATGCTGAAAATAATTATGATCTGGAGCGTGCAGCAGTTCTTCGCCATGGAACAATTCCTGAGCTTGAAAAGGAATTGAAAAATCTGGAGAAAAAGAACGACGACAGTAATATAAAGATGGTGCAGGAATCTGTTACAGATCATGAAATTGCACAGGTTGTCGGACGCTTAACAGGAATTCCTGTTACAAAACTTGTTGAAGGCGAACGGGAAAAGCTGATGAAATTGAATGAAACTCTTCATAAGCGTGTGATTGGACAGAATGAAGCGGTAGATGCTGTGAGTGATGCAGTGATTCGCTCTCGTGCAGGTCTGCAGGACCCAAATCGTCCTTTAGGTTCATTCCTTTTCTTGGGACCGACCGGAGTTGGTAAAACGGAACTGGCGAAAGCGTTGGCAGAAAATCTTTTTGATTCTGAAGAACATATGGTACGAATTGATATGAGTGAATACATGGAAAAACACAGTGTCTCCCGATTAGTTGGTGCCCCTCCAGGCTATGTTGGCTATGAAGAAGGCGGACAGCTGACTGAAGCTGTAAGAAGAAATCCGTATACAATAGTTTTGCTGGATGAAATTGAAAAGGCGCATCCAGATGTCTTTAATATCCTTTTACAGGTTCTGGATGACGGGCGCTTGACCGATTCCATGGGACGTGTGGTTGACTTTAAGAATACTGTTATGATTATGACCAGCAATATCGGTTCACAGCTTTTACTGGAAGGAGTGACTGCTGACGGTCGTATTCCGGAAGATGTAGAAGAGCAGGTTCGCAGTGTTCTTCGTGGGAACTTTAAACCGGAATTTTTGAATAGAATTGATGATACCATTCTATTTACACCATTGAGTATTGCTGATGTGAAGGGTATTATCACCAAGCTGACTGCTCAGTTGTCAAAACGTTTGGAGCATCAGGAAATTATGCTGGTTATTTCGGATGAAGCTAAAGAATGGATTGCTCAGCAAGCTTACGATCCTGCATATGGTGCCAGACCGTTGAAACGTTTCCTGACAAAAAATGTGGAAACACCTTTGGCGAAAGAAATTGTTTCTGGAAAAGTGATGCCGAAAACAAAAGTCACCATCAGCTTATTGAACGATCATCTAGTATTTGAGAATAAAGTAATTGAAACAGAAGAATAGGATTTTGGATATTTTTTGACAGACCAGATAGAAGTAAACAGCTTCTGTCTGATCTGTTTTTCTATATGATAAGAAGGGGAGAAGCCGTATGGGAAAAAATGAAGGAGTGCATCGCTGCATTTGGTGATACAATCAATCATTGCCATTATTAGCACAATTATTTTTCTGGAGCTGCAGATTAAATTGTCATTAGTGGGTAAAAAAGAACTTTATAACAGAACTCCGAGTTGGATAAACAGAAAGAAATGGCGTGTCAAAATATTTAAACTGCTGCTGATTTTGAGAGGCGAAAGAGAAGGTCAGCGCTTAATGATGGAAAAACATAAAATACAAGAGATCATGGAACAGACAAATAATAGAGTAAAGCAATATGAAAGTCATCGACATAGGAGATAGCATCAACGAAATATCAACTATATTAAGTAAAGTATCGAAATCTGTTTTTTTATGGGTTTCAACGTTTTTTTATAATCAAGATTGAAAACTACTGTTATTTTATCCATCTAGTTTTGAAGCATCCTCTTTCCAACGTAACTATAGAAAGGACGATTCAATTATTGATAATTTCACTTCAAAATTGAAGGGTGAAGGAAAAGAGGCGCAAGTGAATCCATTCAAAAAATATGTTTGATATGTCTAGTGAATTAAGAGAAAAAAGCTCTAATGATATCGTGATAAAATTGAAATAGATTCTTGAGATACAAGAGATCTGCTGAGAGATCATTTCAGCAAAAAACATGGATCACAAAGATAACAATACCAGCTTTGTTATCTCTGTGATCCATGTTTTGTATTGTAAAGCTTTAGGGGGCTGTGACAGAAGTATATCTGAGACTCCTAAAGCCGAATAAACGGTGTTCTAGACTTTGTATGATTCGAGCATTCGTAAGAAGCGTAAAATTAAATCCCCTCCATGCTTCGAGGATCGAAACGAAGTCCTTCAATTCTTAGTGGCTTTGCTGTTTAGAAATTGATGAGATCGAAACGAAGTGAAGTGAACCGTAGACGCAGAAAAACGGATACAGTGTACTGTTTTGTCTCGAGAATCATTAGACTCATAGAGACAGCAGTTCTACTACATCAAGTGAGCTAGTTTCATTCAAAGAATACTTATCGAAACTACGCATACCATTCTGCTAAAGTACGAATATAAGCAGAAGTGGCAAAGTAGAACTAGCACTTGTCGGTCCTAATCTGTGCCGAGTAATCGTAGGCAACATCTCGGAAATAAGTACTTTTTATATGAAAACTAAAACCCAAAAAATGCAAAAAAAGACTACCTGCTGCTTAATGTGTGGTTAGTCAAATTTGGTCTAGAACACTTTAGCGGTTGTTTGTTAAGGTGTTCTTTCTACTTTGTAGATAATTTTCTCCAAGTTCTTGATAACGGGACGCATCGGAAAACATCCGATAAATGATTCGTACCATCAAATGTACGGTCGCTACAACCGCTTTTTTGTGTCCGGTATTCCTTCTTATCCGAAAGAAAAATGCCTGTATTCGATTGGGTTTCCCTTGGGAAACGGCCAATGCTCCTTGTGCTAACACTTTTTTTAGATAAGAATTACCTTTCCCTACACGTCTGCTGTAGGTTTTTCCAGCACTCTGATTATTCCCCGGACTCACTCCTGCCCACGAAGCCAAATGTCCAGCTGTTGGAAACACAGACATATCTATCCCAATTTCTGCGAGCACAACTGCGGCTGTTCGCCGATTGATTCCCGGGAGTTCTTCTAACCGTTCCACATACTCTTCATAGGGAGTGAGATAGTCGTTAATTGTTTCTTCGACTTCTTGAATTTGTTTTTCTAAACACTCAATTTGTTTGTAAAATTGGGGCAGTAACTTGTCTAAAATATTTACTCTGTAAAGGTGCTCTCTGCCGAGGGCTGTTGCTTTCTTTCAAAAGGTTGCTTCACACTCCATCTCTCCAGTGTGGTAATGAGTAAAAACCAAAAGAAAAAGCCGAACCTTTTGATTCGACTTCCTAATTCTTTTCTTGTGTCTTACTCTCAAACAAATAATTTAAAGATCAAAGGTAACAGAACTAAACAAGAAATGATAATCAACAAAATTATCATTTTATTTGAACTAATCTTATAACTATCCCTTTTTACATGCGAATAAATTAACAGAGCTGAAAATACAGCATAAGACAAAACAACAAAAAATGATTCTTGTTGAGGAAAGAAATGAGTCAAGCCAAATCTTAATACAAGAGCTACAAAAAAACCAACTAGCAATACCTTGCTGTATGAATGTTTCATTCTTTTGTCCTCAAACATTTACTGTCTCCAAATTGTAGATAATCTCCAATTACGAATAGCTACAACATATCCATGGTTCGTCGAGCGTTCAACATAAGCTGCTACAAGCCCAATAACTGCAAAAGCTAAAGACCAACCAATCCCAGGAGCCAAGCAACCAATCACTGTAGCCGCAGCAGCATACCAATAATAATCTCTGATAAACGAAGCACTAAGATAGATATCCCATGACCCATTTCCTCTTTTAACAATTTTCGTTACTCCAGCAGCTCTTGCTTTAGAAGGAACTTGTTTAATATCTGCGCCTTGACTCTTAAGAAGCTGAACTAATTGTTTATCTGACAAAGAAATTTCATCACCGGTTGTATCAATTCCCAATTCTTCAGCAACAGTTTCTACACTTTCTGGATTAATTTGATTCACATTGAATCCTGTTTCTTCTTGAGCTTGAGCTAAATAATTTTGAACAGCAACTTCATCATAAATTTCTTTAGCATCTCCATCTAAAAGAGGTAAATCATTTACTTGTTCAATAGCTACAGCTGATCCAGTAGCATTAGTTTCTGCAAAAGCCACAGTATTAGGCACCAAAAAACTAGATAGTAAAACCAAAGACATAGCACTTGGAACTAATTTGCTCTTAAGAACTTTTTTGTTCAAAAAACCACTCCTAAAGTTATTTTTTTATAATTATAACAATACAAAATTCCAATGTCAATCGAATTGTCAGAAAATTCTTTCTATTCCTCGTATTTCTTTCGATACTCTTTGAAAATACTGTTAAAAGTCATTAACTGCCGACCTTTTAAAATAAAATGCAATGTGTCAAAAATGCCTTGGTGTCATAAATCACTACGATTGACCTATCAGAGTAGGTGATGCATGATGCCTACTTGGTTCTTGAGGGGAATACTTTTGCTCCTGCGATTACTCGTCGCACGAAGAGATTTGCTCCTGCGGTTACTCGTCGCACAAAAAGCTTGCTCCTGCGGTTACTCGTTGCATGGAGAAGTTATGTCACAACCTCGTCATAGTAACAAAGAACTTCTTCTTTTGAAAGAAGTCTGATTTTCTTGTAGATTTTACCGTCTTTATAATTAGCTGATATATTGGTTGAAAGCAAACCTCTTTTTTTGAAAATATCGCCTTTTTCATATTGGTCCAAAACTTTTTAACCGCATAACAGCCTCTTTTTATTTAAATAAATTACCGCTATTTACTGTCCTCCTTATTTTAAATCTTAATCTTTTGACAGCTTGCGAAATGCATAAGCTCTGAAATAATTTGGATTATGACGTTGAGTGACACTGTAAACTGTTAAGATCAAAGATCCAGCTGTGTTAGTTAACAAATCGCCCATAGTGTCCATCAGAGCTTCTCTGCCTACATACAGCTGACCAGATTCTGTCATGTAGCGCTGCAAATTCATATTTCCGAGACTGTCGCAAAGAAATTCCCAAAATTCCCAGAAGACACCGCAGATACCTGCAAATGCAAAGCCCATAATAATGAAAAGCCATGGGCTGATGGAAGAATAATCGCTGTTGCGAAGATAATGATTAATCAAGGCATAACCAACAGCCACCAATAAAATAGGACTGACAGCATGTAAAAATTTATCCCATAATGGAAAAATCAGCATAAATTGAAATCCAGTTCCTAAAAATACAGAAATAAAGAGAAAGAACCAATAATATAGACGGATAATCTTTGGAAAAATTAATCCGGTAAATTTAGTAAAAATAAAGGGAATAAAAATCGTTCCGATACCAGCAATCATTTCGACCGTTAACAATTGATAAAGGCTGGTTGGTTCTGAAATGAACATTCTTACAAAGTTCATAACTAAAGTAAAAATTCCAAATAGCAGCAGTCCAAAAAAGGCTGTGCGTTCCTGTTTGTCTTCAAATTCTAATTTCATTTTTTTCTCCTTCCAGCATTGATCATGGCTAGGATTTTGCCCCTTTAATGGCTGTCAATAAATGCCTTCACAGCAGTTAAAAACTGTTTTTCCGTCCCATAAATATTGCCGTTTAATTTAACCAGTCCAACCGTATATAAATTTAAGTAATGGAACTGGTTCTCTGCTGTTTCCTGCAAGGCAGCAAGCTTTTTTTGATTGTCAGCGCCTTGCTGACGAGTGTCGGTATAAAGAGCAATGACCGGGATTCCTTTCGCATAGGCCACACCGATTTCAGAGGCTACGCCGGGATCTATTGTCAGACCGTCAAGTACAGCCACCAGCAAGCTGCTTTCAAGCACTCTTTCTGTATCGGCTAGAGCAATCATTTTACTGTCGGCGTACGCTGCCTTATCATTAATATCTGCATTTTCCTGAGGCAGATAGACTGTAACCATTTGATCTAATGCTCGAATTTCCTTTACTAAGTGTTCATTATAGCGTAAGTCTGCGTTGGCAAACATCGGTCCTGCGAAGTAAATATTCATGTGTTGATTCCTCCAATAGTAAAATAGAATGGTATAGCTGATTGATGCAGTATCCAGTTTTCAGAATGTTGTTGATAAGATAATTAGTCAATATTATCGTACTTTGTTTTCTAAAAATTATCACTAAAATATGCTTCCTGATCGGGAAGCAGCTTTTCCAATATGTTTAATGTCGCTTTATCTGTGTTGATTCGTTCAATCTGATAAAGATAGTTTGGTCTGCGATAATTCATAAACAGACAAGTCAAGGTTTGGATATCAAGCCTCACTGGTTTTCCAACAGGCTGATCTGAAATAGTCAGAGTGTCTTGGTCATCCCAGCTTAAAGCAAAAATCCCATTGTTCCATTCAGCAACTGGATCGTTAACCACAAAATGAAACGGCTCGGTACTGCTTTTAAAAGGATAAGCTGCTAAAAACTCTTTTACGTCGACGATACGCGCCATAAAATAAGGCTCAATCGTTTCTTTAATTTGGCTATCTTCCAGTAAAAATGCCAGAGGTTCATTCTTGTAGATATCACCCTTAACCCAATAAACCATGGAGAAATGAGCGGAGATGAAATTCCATAAACCGTTTCTGGCTTCCTGATTCAGATAAAACATCTCTTTGACATGGAACACTTCTTCTGCAATCCAGTAAAACAGCACGCCAAGAGGCTGCTGTTGTTCATCATAGTAAATGGCAGCTGTGTGCTCTTCCTGATTTTCAAAGCGCCAGTATTCTTCCCAGTTAAACTCACTGCGGATCATCGCCCCATGATTCTGACGGGCAAATTTATTATAAACAGTGAAGATATCTTCATGTTTAACAGAGACACGTTCAACTAAACCAGGAATATCAACGGTTTTTGGCAGTTGGGTATCACGGATTTTAAATGACAGCTTATCTGAGAGAATTTCCCAGCCCTTTCTGCGATAGTAGGGAACACTGTAGGGATATAAATAAGAAATCCACTGCTTGTCTGCACGCATTGTTTTTAAAGCAATATGGATTAAGTCCTGCATCAATCCATGATTTGCATATTCCGGATAGGTCCCTACTCCAGTAACTCCGCCCATCTCATAGATTTTTCCGTGAATATTCACTTTGCAGGGATAGATAGAGAGTTGGGAAATCAGCTTGTTTTCATGAAACCAGCCAAATACTTTCGATACTTCCAGAATAGGACGCTTAGATTTTACAAATTCCCTTTTGTTATGAAATCCGCTTTCCTCCAAATCAGATTCTGTTACTTGAAAAACATAGCTGAGCAGCTCGTTAAACTGGTTGAGATATTCTTCTCCAACAGGTCTTAATTCCAGCTGTTTACGAAATTCCTTTTGATCCATCATTTTCGCTCCAATAAATAATAATTTAGAAATCATTTAGACTAGGGCGTGTCTGAAAAGTTAGTGGAATTTGAATTTTTCCGTGATTTTTGTTGAAATCAAGGAAGAAAACACAGCTTATGTGGATCATAAGCGAGTATTTATGACGATGAGTTCCATAAAAATCATCAAAATATTCACCGCTTGAGTTTTCAGACACACCCTAAGTATATCAAAAAAAGATGAAACATACAGACGATAGGCTGGAATAACGGGAATTTACTTTTTTTCAGGATACAGTGAGACATTGCTGATTCTAAAAAGTGAATAGTTCGAGAACAGTGTTTATATGCTGATTTAGCGGTTGTTTTTTTAAGCCGTTAATTTTCTGAAAAAATGATTTTCCATAACTGCTGCTTTTGGTGAAAGTTCTTTAAATCTATGAAAAACCTTGTTATAATGATAACTGCTGATTGAAAAGAAATGAGGAAGACAATGAATATAAATGAAATGAAACAACGACAGGAGAAAATTCGTAATTTTTCGATAATCGCTCATATTGACCATGGGAAATCAACGCTGGCTGACCGAATTCTGGAAAAGACAAATACAGTAACGTCCAGAGAAATGCAGGCACAGCTGCTGGATTCTATGGATTTGGAAAGAGAGCGCGGAATTACGATTAAATTAAATGCAGTTGAATTGAACTATACAGCTAAAGATGGTGAAACGTACATCTTCCATTTAATTGATACCCCGGGGCATGTCGACTTTACGTATGAAGTCTCCAGAAGTCTGGCTGCCTGTGAAGGAGCAGTTTTAGTTGTTGATGCTGCACAGGGAATTGAAGCACAAACACTTGCCAATGTTTATCTGGCTTTGGATAATGATTTGGAAATTTTACCGGTGATTAACAAAATTGATTTGCCGGCTGCTGATCCGGAACGGGTTCGTCAGGAGATTGAAGATGTGATTGGAATTGATGCCAGCGAAGCAGTGCTGGCAAGTGCGAAAGCAGGAATCGGAATCGAGGAGATTCTTGAACAGATTGTGGAATATGTACCTGCTCCGGATGGAGATGTAGAAGCGCCGTTGAAAGCATTGATTTTCGATTCCGTTTATGACAGCTATCGTGGAGTTGTACTGAATGTCCGAGTGATGGATGGAGTAGTTAAACCAGGTGACAAGATTCAGATGATGAGTAATGGTAAAACTTTTGATGTTACTGAAGTCGGTGTCTTTTCGCCAAAAGGAATTGCCAGAGATTACTTAATGGTGGGCGATGTTGGCTATATTACTGCCAGCATTAAAACAGTTCAGGATACACGAGTTGGGGATACAGTGACTTTAGCAGATAATCCGGCTGAAGAAGCATTGGACGGCTACAGAAAAATGAATCCAATGGTTTATTGCGGACTGTATCCGATTGATACATCCCGGTACAATGACTTACGAGAAGCACTGGAAAAACTGCAGCTGAATGATGCGGCGTTACAGTTTGAACCGGAAACATCTCAGGCATTGGGCTTTGGTTTCCGTTGCGGATTCTTAGGTTTACTGCATATGGATGTAATTCAGGAACGCCTGGAAAGAGAATTTAATTTGGACTTGATTACAACTGCTCCGTCTGTTATTTATCATGTAAATAAGACAGATGGAACAAAAGTTGTGGTTGATAATCCGGCAGAATTTCCCGAACCGGTGACCATTGAATCAGTTGAAGAACCTTATGTAAAAGCACAGATCATGGTCCCGAATGAATATGTTGGTGCGGTGATGGAGCTGTCACAGCGTAAGAGGGGCGAGTTCATCACCATGGATTATCTGGATGATTACCGCGTAAATGTGGTGTATTATATTCCTTTATCAGAAATTGTCTTTGATTTCTTTGATAAGCTGAAATCAAGTACCAAAGGCTATGCCTCCCTTGATTATGAAATGAGTGACTATCGTGCAAGTCGATTGGTGAAAATGGATATTCTGTTGAATGCCGAGAAAGTCGATGCACTGAGCTTTATTGTACACAGAGACTTTGCCTATGAACGCGGAAAAGCGATTGTTGAGAAGCTGAAGAAACTGATTCCTCGTCAGCAGTTCGAAGTACCAATTCAGGCTGCTATCGGACAGAAAATTGTTGCCCGTTCTGACATTAAAGCGCTGCGTAAAAACGTACTGGCTAAGTGTTACGGCGGAGATGTTTCCCGTAAACGCAAACTTCTTGAGAAACAAAAAGAAGGGAAGAAGCGAATGAAACAAATAGGATCGGTCGAAGTGCCGCAGGAAGCCTTTATGGCAGTTTTGAAAATGGACGAGGACGAGCCGAAAAAATAAAAGCTTTAAACTTCAACTTGAGGTTGCCCTCTGTTAAGTAAACAGGGGAAAAAATAGTATGGTTCAGGAATCGAATGACTCGATTCCTGTTTTTATATTATTTGCTTTCTAAGTTCCCCGGGAAATGCCTAGTCAAAGATTCTGAATAGCGATAATTGTTGTAATAGCTCTAATAGTGCATATAGCTATTGACCGTTTTCTTTAACTCATCAAAATTTTGCCAGCTTCCCTGATGGAGTTTTTCTTCTTTGAATGTTTCCCAGAAGCGTTCAATAGGGGGGGAGCCAAGCATCAACTTACTCAAGACATACTTTTTGTAAATCTATAGTGTGATTCGATTTTTTTATAGTCATAGGACACGTATTGAAATTTACGATCACTATGGAGAAGCAGATTGGAAATTTATCGCTTTATTAAAGCTTGTCGAACCTATAACTTTAAATAATATGCCTGCTATTTCAGATGAAAAAGATGAGTAAATGTTTCGCTAATATTCCTTAGAGTCACTATAAACAAAAAATATAGAATTTCTTGATAGTTCAATTTTTTGAAAGAGCTATACTACTTGATACAAAATTTTCAAAAAAAACTTTTACTACTAATGAAAACTGGGATAAAATGGGTTTATTTAGAAGTTTATTTTTACAAAAATGTACATAAATTTATAAAATGATTAAATAATGTAATTCAAAAATAGATGGGATATGAAATAATGGAAAAGGAATATAGTGCTGGAATGGCCAGTCATTCTACTTGGTTTAATGAGTTTCGAGAATATATACATCTTAGAAATTCTGGTGCAGATGATGATGATATAAGGGATATGGTAGAGCAGGAAAATATCTTTAATGCTTCAAGTATTGCCCGAGGGAAACGAATGTATGGTGTTTTAAAACGTCGTGTGAATATTTTAGGTGAGGAAATATTGCCGCTATTTTTTTATTTAGATGTTTTTAATCAGCAAGTGGTAAATGTGGTTGCAATAATGTTAGAGCAACGAATTTTTCAAGAATTTATGATTGAAGTCTACGCTGAAAAATTACTAACTGGTCAGTTAGATTTAAATCAAAAAGATTATCGAGAATTTTGGCAAAAGAAAATGGCTTCTACAGAAAAAACGAATAAATGGACAGAACAGACAATAAAACGATTATCCAGATCTTTTCGTCAAGTGTTGATTGACTCTCAATTCATTAAAGAAAACGGCAATAAAGATATTATTGTTCGACCAGTAGTTGATTTTCGCTTACAAGACTGGTTTACTTATAGTAAGCTAAATATGATTTTATTTGCTGTAACAGGAGGAAATTAATGGAAAATGAATTATATAGACGATTAGATACTCTTTTAGAAAAAATGTCTACAAAAGATTTTCAGGAAAATAAAGGGCTGGGTAATGAGGTAGGCTATTATGTTTTTGATTATCCGGAGCAAGAGGAACTTAAAGTTCGTGATTGGATTGAAACACAACAAAGAAAAAATAATTCTGTAATTTTAGGCTATACATTAAAGGTATTTAATTTATTTGATATTCTTTTAGATCTTTTAAAAGAGGAAGATATTTTAGAAGATACTTATGATATCGAAGAAGAGCAGGGGATTGACGGTATTATTGGAGCAATTACTGATTTGGTAGAAATTACAGAAACGAACAATAATAATTATTTTGTATCTTTGATTAGAAATGAGACAGTTCAAGGAGATGTAGTCTTTATTACAGGGGTTGGTGAAATTTTCCCATTAATTCGCTCTCATAAAGTATTGAACACAATGAATTTGTCTTTGGATACTGTTCCAATTGTTATGTTTTTTCCAGGGAAGTATGATGGTGCTACGCTTAAAATTTTTGATAAGGAAGTGGATGATAATTATTATCGTGCATTTCGTATTGTGTAAGGTGGGGGATACTTATGTTAATTAAGGATATGTTTGTAAAATCAATTGATAGGGACATTAAAGGAGTCATTAAAGTTGGTCAAAATGAAGAGGAAAATAAGAAACAAGAGTTGGAGGAATACGTAGTAACGAATGAGTTGAAAGGAAAGTTTAGAGACTTTTTTGACTCGTATAATCAAAGCATTAACCATCCAACTGATAACATTGGAGTATGGATTTCAGGCTTCTTTGGATCGGGTAAATCACATTTTTTGAAAATCTTATCTTATTTACTTGATGATACTGAAGTGGATGGAAAACATGCATTGGAGTATTTTAAAGAAGATAATAAGATTGACGATGGTATGACATTGGCTAATATGGAACGAGCCTCTAAGATTTCTTCAGACGTTATTCTTTTTAATATTGATGCAGAAAGCAAAAGTAAAGGAAATGGAGAGTCTGATAAAGATCCAATCGTTGATGTTTTTTTACGTGTATTTAATAAAATGCGAGGGTATTATGGAGGAAATCCGTATATTGCTGAAATGGAAGCACAACTTGATGAAGACAGTAAGTATGAAGAATTTCAAGAAGCTTTTCAACGAGCTGATAAAAGAGGACGCTCATGGAAAGAAAATCGGAATAAATTTAGATATGTCCAGCCAGCAATTAAACAGGCCTTAGTAGATATTGGGTATATGGATGAACAAGCTGCAGAGAATCTAATGGCTGGTATGAAAAATACATTTGAGATGTCAGCAAAAGAATTTGCTGTACTCGTTCAAAATTATTTGAAAACTAAGCCAGCAAATCACCATATAATTTTTCTGGTAGACGAGGTAAGTCAATATATTGGAAATAATTCCAGTTTGATGTTGAATCTTCAAACCATTGTGGAAGAGTTGGGAACGGCTGCAAAAGGGCAAGCGTGGGTAATTGTAACAGGGCAAGAAGCTATTGACCAATTAACAGTGATTAAAGGAAAAGATTTTTCAAAAATTCAAGGACGGTTTAGAACTAGAATTACTTTGAACTCTCATGATGTAGAAGAAGTTATTAAAAGACGAATACTGGAAAAAAATGAAAGAGCTGCCAAATCCCTTGAAGAACTTTATGAGGCCAATTCTTCATTTATTCGTAATTTAATTATATTTGAACAAGCAGCAGAAATGAAACTTTATCAATCAGGAAAAGACTTTGCGACTGTCTATCCTTTTGTGCCTTATCAGTTCAATTTACTTGGTGATGTACTTACAGCAATTAGAGAGAACTCAAGTTCAGGTAAGCATTTATCCGAAGGGGAACGTTCGTTATTGGCTTCTTTTCAAGAATCTGCTATAGGTTTCATGACTGAAGAAGAAGGAGTGCTCATTCCATTTAGTGCTTTTTATGAACCGTTGTCTAGATTCTTAGATCATGGGCACAGTACAGTTGTTGCTCATGCAAAGAAAAATAGTTTTGTAAATCCAAATAATGAAGAGAATCCTTTAACTTTACGTGTTCTTAAGGTACTATTCATGATTAAATATGTTGAGGGGATCAAGCCTAATCTAAATAATATTACAAGTATGATGGTTCAAGATATCCAAGAAGATCGATTGAAGTTACAAAAAGATGTTGAATCAGCATTGAACATTTTGCGTGAACAGCAGTATATCGAAAAAAATCTGGAAGATTATAAATTTCTTACAAACGAAGAACAAGATGTTAATCGTGAAATTCAAAAGCAGCAACCAGAATTTTCAGAAATGACAGCTGCTATTTCTAATTTACTGTTTAATGATGTATTTCCTATAAAAGATCGTTACCGTTATCCTAAGTTTAATGGTCGATACACCATTCCATTTAATGAATGGGTAGATGAAATTCCATTTAAGAATACAAATTTTGATATTTCTGTCCATATTATAACTCCTAATTCAGAGCTTTCCGGTAGAGAGGAAATGTTGCGTATGGAAAGTGCTGCTGGTAATGTATTATTTGTTGATTTACCTAATAACAACTCGTTTATTGACGAATTACGATTATCCATTCAAATTGAAAAATTTGTTCGTTATAGTAATTCTCAAGGGTCTGCTAAATTTAACAACATAAAAGCAAATAAACAACGTGAATTGACAGAACATCGCGAAAATGCTCGTAATTTTTTATTGGAAGCACTGAAAGAAGCTGATTTATACTTCAATGGTTCTAAATTGCCAATTACAAAAAAAGATATTGCGAGTCGAATGACAGAATCCTTAGAAAGTATGATCAGCCATGTTTATAATAAGCTTTCCCATATTGATACTGCGATGGAAGAGACAGATATTCGGGAACTGTTTCAACCAACTAATTCATTGATTATCGATGAGAGTATAGATACAGTGAACAGATTGGCTATCTCTGATGTAAGAGAATTTGTTGAGTTACGAAGAGTTAGTGCAAGTAGAACAAGTTTAAAAGAACTAAAGGAAAAATTTTTTAGTGCTCCATTTGGTTTTGTTGCTAAAGATATTGAATGGATTGTGTCTTATCTATTTAAAGAAGGTGAGATATCTTTATACTATAATCAAGAATTACAAAATAGTGTGACGACTCCAGTTAAGGAATTAATTGACTATATAACAAGTCAGAAAAAATCGGATAAGATTCAAATTGAAGTTCGTACAAAGGCCTCTCCACAACAAAAACGAGCAGTGATTGAGGTAGGGAATGAACTATTTAGATTCTCTGCTAGTGCCTCAAAAGATGATGACTCATTGATGAGTCAATTTAAGGACAAAGCAAGTAAACTTCTTGCTGAGATTAAAGGATTTGACAGAACTGGTTATCCTGGCCGTCTTTTCGTTCAAGAGTTTTCTCCGCTTCTAGCTCAAGTGGTATCGCTTAACAAAGCAGATGATTTTTATAAATATGTTGCAGAAAAGAAAGATGATTTCTTAGATATGGCAGATGATCTGGATGAGGTTCGGGCTTTTTACGGAAATGATGTACAGCTAAATATTTGGAAATCCAGCATAAAATACAGAGAGCTTTATAAAAATTGTGCCATGGTTATTAACGATTTGAACATTGATCAGGTTATTGAGCAAATTGGTAAAATTCTTAGAAATGTTCGCCCGTATGATTTAATTGGTATGGAGCTAAAAAAGTTAAACGATCAGTTCACACTTGTATATGATGAAAAAATAATTGAACAAAGAAAACTTGTTAAAGAGATTATTAGTTCCGAACGAGGACGAGTATTAATAGAATTAGAAACAAAATCCTTCAAAGAAAAATTGCTTAAATCAGCTATTCAAAAATTTGCTGATTTAATGGATAGAGCAGAAAAACAAGAGGACTTAGCCCTTTTGATTGGTATTCCTACGGAAGCTAGCTATGCAGCAAATCAAGTATTGAGTGAAATTACTCATGAAGAAGAACGGTTGAATCGTTTAGAGAAAGAAAAGAGAATAGGTGAAGAAACCGAAAAGGATACTGATGAGTTTAAAGTAAGAGAAGGTACGCCACCTATGAAAGTAACAAGATTTTTCCGCATGTCTCAGTTGGATATTGGTCAGTCTTGGCGTCTTGAATCAGAAGAGGATATAGACCAACAAGTTGAGTTACTGCGAAAGCAATTACTTGAAAAATTGGATGATCATTCAATTATCAATATTCAATTTTGATTGGGATTAATATAGTAAAAAAGTTTCTAAAAATGAGGTAAGACCGTTTTTTGAAGAAGTGGAAGATTGATAAGTCAACATTTTTATACTATAATTATGATATAGAGATGTTGACTTTATACATTAATTCATATTTTTTGATAAATAAAATTTGTTAGTTTGATAAAAATTTAATTTGAGGCAAAAAGAAAGGAGTTGTTATTATGAAATTGTCTATTAATATACCAAAGGAAGAGTTGGAAAAGGCAGAAGAGATTTTCAAACAATTAGGGACGACAACTGATTCTGCAGTGGAATGGTTTATTAAAACAACGATTCAAGAACAGCGACTAACTGCAATTCCTAAAAAAATTAAAAGAAATACAAAACCGATTAAATTAACTATTGATAGAGATGGTATGTTAAGACTTCCAGAAGATGCACCTAAAGAAGCGAAAGATTGGGTAGAACGTGGCTGAACAACATGATTATGGTGTATACCTTTGTTACGTTGGTTATCATGATGGAACAGGTGGGAAAGAACGACCAGTTGTAATTTTTGATGATTTAGTTGGGGAACTTCTTGCATTTGAGGTATTAGGAGTCTACTCTTATAAGAAGAAATTTGAGCGTAAAAAGTATCGGAGAAAGCTATATGAGATTAAAGACATAGACAGTGCCGGCTTGACACACCGCTCATTTATTGATGTTTCTATTTCTTATGAGGTTTCATTTAAAGATTTATTTCATGCCAAAACATTGGGGGTATTGTCACTTGATGATATTGTTGGCTTGATAAACAAATACAATGAATATCAACCTGAATAATAATCGTTAACATTCTTGCATTTAGTGAGAATGTTTTTTGTACGGTGTGTATTTTTAGTAATACTGAAGTTATGAGAGCAGAACATTAAGGAGAGCATTTATTTGTAGATTAAGTTAATAAATTTTATTCGTAATAGTAAAGAAAAATCGGTTTTTAAAAATATGTATATATAGATTCTACAAAAGATTTGGGATATGCTTTTATTTTCTTTGCCTGCACCGCAGGTAAAGCTCATTTCTTATGTAATGAATCTTTTAGAGGATTTATGTAAATAGTTGTATATAAAAATAGTATATCTGATAAAATGGAAGTAAAATACATTTTTATCTAAATATTATTCTATCAATGCACTAGTTACCTTATAAAGATGTATACCAAATTGGTAGGCTAGAATTTTTGTGTTAGCAATGGGAGGAAACTATTAATGGAAAAAACTGAACTTGATAAAACGGCTATTAAAAAGTTCGCAATTGAATCGCGCAATAAGTTACGAGAAGAAGTTATTGTAAAAGCTGGGCTATTAGGAATTTCAAGTGAAGGTGTGAAAGTACCATTAGATCGCTCTACATCTGAAATTAAATATTTTAGTGATTCAGAAAATGCATCCGGTTTTTTATCAAAAGAAATGGCACTTCGTAACAAATTAGTGAGTGAGTTGGAACGTCGCTCATCCGATATAGGCTTTGCCGAAGCTTTTGAACAGTTGGTTGAGGAAGTTGCGTATACGTGGTTTAACCGCCTAATTGCTATTCGTTTCATGGAGGTGAACAACTATCTTCCTGATGGTATTCGAGTTCTTTCATCAGTTGAGATTGGTATGGAACCAGACATTATTCGAGAGTTTGCAGATAGTTCTTTAAGAATTTCAACAGATGAGCAAACTGAATTCGTGAAATTACGTTTAGCTGGTGACGTTCAATCAATGGATAAACTATACCAGATACTGTTTATTAAACAGTGTAATGCGCTAAATGACATTTTACCACATCTATTTGAGAAAATTGAAGATTACTCGGAGTTGCTATTTGCTGCAACATATACTGATAAAGCTGGAGTTATTGCACACTTAGTAAGTGATATTCCTGAAAGCAGTTTCAATGTTTTAGAAGGTGGTCAAGTTGAAATCATTGGTTGGTTGTATCAATATTACAATACTGAGCCAAAAGCAAAAGTATTTGCCCGTCCTAAAACTCAAAAAATCAGGAAAGAAGAAATACCCGCAGCAACACAGTTATTTACTCCAGATTGGATTGTTCGTTATATGGTTGAAAATTCATTAGGACGCTTCTATATTGATCAGAAATTAGCTGATCCTTCTGAAAAGCGTACAGAAAAAGAAATTGCCGATGGATTTGACTGGAAATACTACCTCCCATCAGCAGAACAACCAGAAGAAGTGCAGATACAACTCTTAGCTGAACGCCAAGAAAATATTGTTATCGCTCTACAAGAACTAAAATTGATTGATAATGCCATGGGATCTGGACATGTACTTGTCTATGCTTTTGATGTATTTATGTCGCTATATATCGCTGAAGGTTATAATCAGCGTGAAGCTGCAGAAAGTATTATTAAGAATAATCTGTTTGGTTTGGAAATTGATAAGCGTGCGTATCAATTAGCTTATTTTGCAATTATGATGAAAGCTCGCCAATACAATCGACGTATTTTATCGAAAAAAAATGAACTAAATTTAAAAGAATTTATCGAATTAAAAAAAATTCCTGAAGAATACTGGCAACGAATTCAAGGACAGAGCCATTACGATTTTAATCAAGCTAAGGAAATCATATTAGAGATTGAAGAAATCATAGAACCTTTCAAATATTCTAAAGAATACGGCTCTATAATTAAACTAGAAAATGTTACAACAGAAAAATTGAATATATGGAAAAATTTTATCTCTGTTCTTGATGATGAGTTCACAGGAATGGATATACTTTATGCTGTATCAGAAACACATGAAAAACTAAGTAAAACTTTCGATTTAATTTCTATCTTAATTCAGAAATATGAAGCTGCGGTAACCAATCCACCTTATTTAAATAAGATGAGTAAGCGATTAGGTGACTATATTGCTAAAAATCATAAAGACGTTAAAACAGATCTATTTTCAGTTTTTATCAAACATAATTCTGATATGTTAGCACCAGCAGGTTATGCAGGCTATATGACTCCTTTTGTTTGGATGTTTATAAAGTCTTATGAAAAACTTAGAGGTTATCTAATTAAGAACAAGAGCATCAACAGCTTAATTCAGATGGAGTATTCCGCTTTTGAAGAAGCTACCGTTCCCATATGTGCATTTACAATCAAGAATAGTTTAAATGAAAACGTTGGGAGTTTCTTTAAGCTTTCAGATTTTCGAGGTGGTATGAAAGTACAAAATGAAAAAGTACTTGAAGCTATCAAAAATCCTACTGTTAGCTATTTCTACCAAACCAACCAGGAAAACTTCAAAAAAATTCCTGGAATGCCGATATCGTATTGGGTAAGCGAAAACTTGATTCAAATTTATGAAAATAATGAGCAACTATATATCTATACAATTTCTGATGGTCAAAATATAACTGCTAATAACAATAAATATCTTCGAAACATTTGGGAAGTAACTTATAATAAGATTGACACAACAAATAATAGGTGGAAAGTCTATGCTAAGGGAGGAGCTTTTCGAAAATGGTACGGAAATCTTGAATATTTTGTTGATTGGTCACCTGAAGCAAGAAAGTTTTATTCACAAAATTCCTCAGCACGTATTATCAAAGAAACATATTGGAATCGTTTAGGAATAAGCTGGACTCTTATTTCTTCAGCGCAACCAAGTTTCAGAGTGTTACCTGAAGGAGCGACTTTTGATAAGGGAGGATCATCAATTTTCTTACAAGATAATAATAATTTTGAAGTTATCTTAGGGTTACTAAATTCATCTGTTACTAAATACTTATTAGATATGATGGCACCAACATTAAATTATCAAGTGAATGATATTAGGTCAATTCCATTTGTAAAAAAGTTGCTTGATCATAGTCAATTAAAAGATTTAGTACGAGAAAATATTGAGCTATCTAAATCAGATTGGGATATGCAAGAGACTTCATTAGATTATTTGGAAGATCCGCTATTGGAATTTGGAGACGGGGAAATATCAGAAAGAATAAAAAAATTAGAAGTTAATATAAATAAAAAATACAATGCAATCAAAAAGAACGAAGAGCAGATAAACAAAATAGTATCAGAAATGTATAATTTAACTAATGATGTTAAAATAGCTGTTTCTGAAAAAGATATCTCAATTTCTATACCGAATCAAAAAATAGAAGTAATGAACTTAATTTCTTATGTTATCGGCTGTATATTAGGACGCTATTCATTTGATAAAGATAGGAGTATAGACACTGATTACAAATTAAACATAATCAAATATCCCACCCCTATTAGGGATAATATTTTAATAATTTGTGAAGATAATTACTTCGAAGATAGTCAATTTGATATTGTCAATTTATTTAATTACTTTATAGAGATTATTTTCGGGAAACCGAATTTAGAAAAAAATATTCAATTCATTGCTGATACCTTAGGTGGTAATGGGTCTAAAGAAGAGATAATTCGAAGTTATTTTGTAAAACATTTTTACAAAAATCATTTAAAAATGTTTAAAAAACGTCCGATTTACTGGGAATTTTCTAGCGGAAAAGAAAATGGATTCAAAGCTCTTGTTTATATGCATCGGATAAATTCTGAAACTCTTTCTATACTCAGAGTTGAATATCTCCACAAAGTACAAAAGAGTTATGAAAATAGAATCGAACAGTTACAATCACAAATTAGACAGTCTGAATCCTCCGCTGATAAAAATATTTATAACAAAGAACTTACCAAAGTGAAAAAGCAATATGAAGAAACAAAAATATATGATGCGAAACTTGGGCATTTGGCCAATTTAAGAACTAGCATTGATCTTGATGATGGGGTAATTTATAATTACAATAAGATTCAAACTGATGAAAAAGGAAACAATTTGAATATCCTTTCAAAAAGAGGGTAGTTTAAAAAGGTCTGTGACAGTAGTATGTCCAGAACCCTTAAAACCGAATAAATGGTGTTCCAAAGCCCCTCCATGCTTCGAGGATCGGAACGAAGTGTAGTGTAGTGAGAATCGTAGACGCAGAAGCAGCTCTCTCGGAAATAAGCCGAATGATCTCCAAAATATAGAAAGTTATTTTCGGATTATCCTTCTTATTTCTCAGAGCTGAACTCTTCTGTCACGACCGCTCTTATTTTATTTAAGTTTTGTCATGATTTGAATTATATTACCATGTTCATCTGTTTGAAGTTTGTTATGATTAGCTACCACGCCATCATCTAGGTTTAAATCAATTTTTAAATTAGAAAGATGCCCTAACTTAGCATCGTAGTCCTTAGTTTCCTGATACTGCAGTTGAATTTTTTTCAGTTTTTTCGTATATGAATTCTTATCGGTCGCACTTGTAGAATTTTCAATCTGGTTCTCTAATTGCTGAATAGCAGTTTCATATTGTCTTTGTATCTGATGTAAATAGTCTACACGTAATACACTTAAAGTTTCTGGTTGATAACGGTGCAAATAGATTAATGCTTTAAAACCATTATGTTTGCCGCTGTTAAACTCCCAATAAATTGGTCTATTTCCTGAACCAGTTACACTATAAAATTTCTTATGATCATTAAAGAAGTCTTTTTCAAAATAGTGACGGAGAATCTCTTGACTTGTACCTCGTCCGCCTAATATATCAGTAATAAATTGGAGGTTCTCTTGTAATTTTTCTTTACCGAATACAGTTGATATAAACTCAATGAACCGATTTACAATATCTATAGAACTTTCTTCAAGATACTGATTATTGCTGATTATCAAAATATTATCTTTGCAAGGAAAAAATCTTTTATATTTTCCCATAGAAAATTCTCCGCCTGCATATATGATACCATCTTTATCCAAAGAATAACGACCAAACATACAACCTACCGCATATTGAATAAAGTGTTTTATATCTCGAATGTGATCTATATCATTCAATGTTATAGAATCTTCAGAAGTTAATGAAGATAAGTCATTTTCCATTTGATACATCTCAGTGAATTCTTTGCTAAATTCTTCTTCAATTTCATACAGTCTTTTCTTTGATTTTTTTAGATAGCAATCTAGCTTATTTTGTGCATCATTAATATTATTTGATGAAAAAAGTAAATAAGGATGTCTTGAATTATTCCATGAACTCTCAAATAACTCCCAATCATTTTTCGAAATATTTACTGCTTCTTTTGTATTGTCAATAATTATTTGTTTATTCATTTTTGAAAAGAGAACTGGAAATGATTGGAAATTACCAATTTGTAAATGCATGGTAGGGTTTGTTATTTTAAAAATATAATTGGCAACTGGTGAATTCATTAATCCTAACAAATAAAAAAGATTATCTAAATCACCTGGAAAGGCTGACATGCCAGTTACATCGTGTATACTTCCTGAATCACGATATCTTAATGAGAAGTTGCCACTTGTAATATCTGACCATGTTATCGCTTCTCTGAAGTAATAATTTGGATTTCTAACTACAGAGCGTTGCTTTCCATTATCATCTGTAAAGTTTCGGATTTCCTCCCCATCATTTTTCCAATTCACAACGTAATCATAGTTACCATACCAACGACGAAATGAACCGCCTTTATTGTATGGAAACCACTTTTTACCTGAGGCAACTGAGTCAGCTATGGAAGTGGCATCAAACTTGATATCATGGATATCTACTTCCCACCAGAGTCTTAAAAATCGATTATTATCAGCCGTGGCAAGTCCTTGCTTTGGTTCAACTATCTGATCCATACGCTCTCCAATGGCAAAATCCCTAATCAAGTTTTCGCTTACCCAATACGATATCGGTATTCCAGGAATTTTTTTGAAGTTTTCCTGGTTGATTTGGTAAATAAACTCAACTGTCCTATTTTTAACAGCTTCTTTCATCTGTAGTTCCTTAGTCTTGTGATCACCAAAATCTACTAAGCGTACATAAGTACCGAAATAATCAGGGTGTTTTATGGGCTGAATCACGAATGCAGTAGTCTGTACAACTTCACCACCAATTTCTTCAAAAGCCCTAGTTCCCAAATGAACCATATTTATAATTGTTTGGCGATTGACTTTACTGCGAAGTTTTTCAAAACTTGATAGAAACATCCAAGCATGTTGAGTAATCATTGCATAGTAACCTGTATCCTTAGTGAGCCTTTCAGCTAATTCAATAAAAATAGCAAACATATCACTTTTACTATCAGAATATTGCTTCTTTACAAAATCACTTAATACTTTATTCATCCCTGAACTACCCATATACGGAGGATTTGTGATTGTACATTCATATTTTTGATTTAAAACTTTTGCAACTTTTATCATTGATTTGACTGTTTGATCGTAGAATGAAAGTTGTCCATTCTCCTCATTATATACAGAATCAAGATTTTCAAAATCAATGTCTTCAAAATGAATAAGAGAACCTAAATCTTGACTTTTGCTAAAACCATTGATTAATTGTGTCAAATCTTCAATTCCCTTTTCATAATTATTAAAATTATGAGCTAAAAGCAAAGGATCAGCTAAACCAATGATATCAGGAATAGCATAAACATTCGGACTAATCTTTTTTGTTAAAATACGACGATTATATTCTCTACCTTTCATCATCAAAGCAAACGAAGCTAGCTGAAAGGCACGTTTATCAATATCTAATCCAAATAAGTTGTTTTTCAAAATACTTTCAGCTGCTTGTCGAGAATTCTCTCCTTCCGCAAGATACAACTGCATAAAAACCTCAAAAGCATAGACTAAAATGTGTCCTGACCCCATTGATGGATCGATCAATTTTAGTTCTTGTAGAGCGATAACAGTATTTTCTTGGCGTTCAGCTAAGAGTTGTATCTGCACTTCTTCTGGTTGTTCTGCTGATGGGAGGTAGTATCTATTAAGCTAAAGCCTCGTTTAGAAAGCCTAATACTAGATCTGTTTCTCGTGCTTCCATTTCTCTGATTAAATGTAAATAGATTGCTTGTGTAGTTGTTGTGTTACTGTGCCCGAGTCGACGAGAAACAGTCATAATGTTGACCCCTTTAAAAAGGAGTATAGATGCGTGGGTATGTCTTAATCCGTGAAAAGAAATGATATCAATTTCTAATTTTTGACAAAGGTTTTGTAGATAACGATTAATAGTCATGCTGGCTGGAACGGAACCACAGCTGTTTGCACAGATTAATTGTGTTGAATTTAATTTAGTATGTTCATTTTTATAGAGTAATGCTAAGTTTTTTACTGTATGCTCATCAATATCAATAAAACGAATTGAACTATAGTTTTTAGTGGCTTGAAAACCAGTATGATATTTATAGTCCCATGTTTTATTAACATGGATCTGATTTGATTTAAAATGTATGTCATTCCAGGTTAAACCTAAAACTTCAGCATATCGCATGCCAGTTACCGCAGAGAGATAAATAATGAGGTTCATATTATTAGCTGTTAAATTTTCTGAAGTGTAATTAACTATTTTTTGCCAATCAGCCAAATTCAAGTATTTGGATTTACGATTAACTTTATTTTTGCCAGTCACAATCGCTTTACGGGTGGGATCAACAAGAATAATTTGTTCATCGACAGCATCAAGTAACGAAGCACGAATTTGTTTGTGAAAACAGGCAGTCGTTAATTTGGAGTGAGTTTTTGCGTACTCATTCAGTACTTTTTGATAGGAAACTCGATTGATGGTTTCTAAAGTTTTTTCACCAAAAAACTCTTGAATTTGTCGATGTGTATTCTGGTATTTCACATAAGTAACGTAAGATACAACCGGTTTTCTAAATGTTTGCATCCAATGTAAAAAGTAGTCTGCTAAAGTTGTTGTTTTTGAGTAAAATTGATTCATTAAAACTCTCCTTTATTAATTTATTTGTTTATAATGTCAAATAAGAGTTTAAACGTTTAGAAAAAAATAATAAAGGTCGGAAAAATAGAAAAAAAACGTTATAATGAAAAAGATAGAGAAAAAGTGGAGGTGGAAGTTTTGAGTAATCAAACCTTACCGCAAATTGCAGAAAAATTGAATGAAGAATTTGATAGTTCTCAGAAAAAGATTATATTTTGGTATGATAAAAATAAAGAGTTTGAGGAAGATATTGCTTTACTTAAAGAGTTGCTGCATGCTGAGATATTTTTTTTAGAAAAGAGAGGACAATTAAAAGCAAAAGTTTATATAACAAAAGAACATCCAGAAGAAAATTTTTTAGTGTATGCGCCGTTTGAAAAACCAGAATTAAAGAAAAATTTATTTGCTGATATGCTTCATTATGGAAAGGAGTTTCATGCAGATCGACTTTCTATGATTATAACTGAACATGGAATTCAACCCGAGCTGAGGTATATTCTGGAAAAAAATACTAAATTCTTTGATAATAAATCTCGCTGGAGTCGTTTTGATAAATTTATTGAGCACGATCCAACTGAGGAGCAGATAAAACTCAGTTTACTTGCTTCGCTTGCTAAGGTGAGAGATGTAGCTACACTAGAAAGTATTTTAATAACTGTTTTAACAAGTGATGCTATAGAGAATAATAGTGTATTGACTGAGTTCGATAAATTTGATTTAGAGGAGGTGTTTTGGGAAGAAGTTGGTAGAGTGTTTGGCTTTTATCATCCAACGCCTACTCTTAATCGATTAGTTATTGCTATGTATTTAAATTACTTCCATTTTTTAATGAGCGGCGCCCATAAAGAACTTCCTGAAAGTTATTCTGAATTTCAAATGAAAAGACTTGGGAATTTAGGTGTTTTCATGAGTAATATGAAAAATAATGTACAGATGTCTGCACGTTTTGATGAACTTGCTGAAGAAGTGTTTCAAAAGATTAAGGGAGCTGAGCTGCTGAAAAACACTGTACCCGATACATTGGTTGAAAATGATGTTTTTTATGAAATTGACGAGTATTTAATTAAATGGGCAACAGATCGACTGGTTCATGGAGACTATCAGATAAAAGTATCAGGTTTAACTATACATGGACTGTCACATAAACGCATACAATTGCATTTTGGTGAACGAGTGAAAAATCACTATAAGATGTTAAAACATGCTTGGTATCTTGTTCAGCTGGTTGATAAAGAGTATCCAGAGCATGCCGAGGAGATTGTTTCAACTTATGAATCAGAAGATTTTCAAATAGATATGCATTATCGTAAATTTTATTATTACTTTGACCTTTTGGAAGAAGAACTGAAGGAGCAAAGTGCTGATTTAAGAAAACGCATAGAAAATTTATACAACTATAAATTTTTAGAACAAATAAATAAAGCTTGGAGTAGTTCTTTCAACTATCTTGAAATAGCCAAGAATATTCCCTTACAACGGGATTTTTATAAAAATATTGTTAGAGAATATAAAGGGAAAGTAGTTGTAATTATTTCTGATGCATTACGTTATGAAGCAGTAAAAGAGTTGAAAAAAAGAATGACGGCAGACATCCGAAACTCTTTAAAGATGTCTTCAATGTTGAGTACGTTGCCGTCAATTACTAAAATAGGCAAAGCAGCATTACTTCCTAATCATGAAATTAGCTTGACGGATTCTTATAAAGTGTTGGTTGATGGACTCCCCACAGACTCAACTATTGAACGAGAAAAAATTCTACAAGTTAATTCTTCAGGTGCTAGAGCAGTAAACTATAAAGAGGTCGTCAACTTAAAGAGAGATGATATGCGCAGCTATTTTCGTGATCAAACAGCAGAAGTAATTTATATCTATCATGATTCAGTTGATGCTATTGGGGATAAGTCGTCAACTGAAGATACTGTTTTTGAAGCTACTGAACGTGCAATCATTGAAATTCAAGGGTTGATTGAGAAATTTTTCAATACACTTTCTATTGCAAATTTTGTTGTAACAAGTGATCATGGTTATATTTATAAGCGGGACCCTATTGAAGAAGCAGCAAAACTTGAAAATCCTAAAAAAGTGAGCGATGAAGATGGTCGTCGCTACATTATTTCAGAACATAAATATGATCGAGTAGGTATCCATTCGGTTCCTATGAAGGATATACTTGGAAATAATGATCAAAGATACATTAGTCTTCCGAAGACAACGACTATCTTCAAGAAGCCTGGTGGTGGGCAAAACTATGTGCATGGTGGAGCATCCATACAAGAGATGTTGATTCCTGTTTTAGAAATTAGACGGGAACGTGGACAATATGAAAATCATAGGGCAAGTATTCGATTACTGACAGGCCAACGTACTGTTTCTAATTTATTTACTAATCTTGAATTTATACAATCAGATATTGTTGGTAGTGGAATTCTACCTTCAAAATATGCTTTATACTTTGAAGCAAAAGATGGTGAAAAAATTTCTGATAACCAAATTTATTTAGCGAATAATCAATCAGTAGCTCCTAATGATCGTATGTTTCGTATGAATTTTCAGCTGAAAGAAAAAGCATATGATAAGAGCCAATCGTATTATTTTGTCATCTACGATTTGGTGAATGAAGTTATTTTTGAAAGACATGAATTTCATATTGATATTGCTTTTTCTGGAGGATTTGGATTTGATATTTGAGGTAGGTGAAACTGATGCAAGAAATAATTTTGAATAAATTAGTGGAATTTTTCCCTGGCAAGTATGTACGTAAAGATTTAACCAAGAAGATTAAAGAAGGAGCGAATGTTCCTGTCTATGTTCTAGAATATTTGCTTGGGATGTATGCGTCTTCTTTAGATGAAGCCTCTATAGAAAAAGGTGTTGAAAATGTAAAAAAAATATTAGAACGCAATTACGTTCGTCCAGATGAAGCAGAAAAAGTTATTTCACGAATTCGCGAAAATGGCGGCTATACAGTGATTGATAAAGTAACAGTTACACTGAATCCAAGAAAAGATCAGTATGAAGCAGAATTTTCGAATCTAGGTTTACACGGAGTGTTTATACCAGATGAATACCCAAAACAGTTTGATCGTTTATTGGGAGGAGGGATTTGGTGTATTGTCAATATGGAATATTGGTTTGATGAAAATGATCCATATAAGAGTCCGTTTATTGCCAAGAAGGTAACCCCTATTCAGATGCCAGGTTTAAATATGGATGATGTGAGATTGGCAAGAGCACAGTTTTCTGATGCAGAGTGGATTGATTTAGTTCTTCGCTCTGTTGGAATGGAACCTACACATTTTGATGAGAGAGTAAAGTGGTTACACTTAGCACGATTAATTCCTCTAATAGAAAATAATTTTAATTTGTGTGAACTTGGACCTCGTGGAACGGGAAAATCACATGTTTATAAAGAAATCTCACCTAACTCTATTCTTATATCAGGTGGTCAAACAACAGTTGCGAATTTATTTTATAACATGGCCTCTAAGCAAATTGGGTTAGTAGGACTTTGGGATTGCGTTGCTTTTGATGAAGTGGCAGGCATTACCTTTAAAGATAAAGATGGTGTACAAATTATGAAAGATTACATGGCTTCGGGTTCCTTTGCACGTGGTAAAGAAGAGAAGAATGCGATGGCTTCAATGGTTTTTGTTGGTAATATTAATCAAAGTGTTGATGTAATACTTCAAACTTCAAATTTGTTTGAACCGTTTCCAGAAGTGATGGGTATGGACACAGCATTCTTGGATCGGATGCACTGTTATATTCCTGGTTGGGAAATTCCTAAATATCGTCCAGACTTTTTCACAAATGATTATGGTTTGATTACTGATTATTTTTCTGAAGTAATGCGAGAACTTCGTAAAGTAAGTTTTGCTGATGCTATTGATAAGTATTTTAAATTAGGAACTCAGTTAAATCAGCGAGATACTATTGCTGTCAAAAAAATGGTTTCAGGGTTAATGAAATTGATTTACCCTCATGGAGAATACACAAAGGAAAATGTTGAAAAAATTCTTCGATTTTCAATTGAGATGCGACGGCGTGTGAAAGAACAACTGAAAAAAATTGGTGGGATGGAATTCTATGATGTTCAGCTTTCGTATATCGATGTAGAGGAAGAACGAGAGGAATATGTCTCAGTTCCAGAACAAGGAAGTGGAACGCTTATTCCAGATGGTTTTTCTTCGCCGGGTCAGTTGTATACAGTTGGAATCGGAAAGAATGGTCAGTTAGGTGTTTATAAACTTGAATCACAAATGATTACAGGAAATGGTAAATTTAGTCATACTGGTTTGGGTAGTGATCGTGAAGCTAAAGAAGCTATGAAAAATGCTTTTAATTATATGAAAGCCAATGCTTCTTCAATTTCGAATGCGATTAGTTTAACAACCAAAGATTATTTGGTAACTGCACAGGACTTAAAAGGTGTTGGAATGACAACTACTTTACAATTAGCCACAGAGATTGCAATTAGTTCTATTGGTTTAGGAAAGGCAGTCCAGCCTAGTATGGTTGTGATTGGAGACATTACTATTGGAGGAAGTGTGAAAAAAGCAGAGGATCTTGCTGGTGCACTTCAGGTTGCTTTAGATGCTGGAGCTAAAAAAGTATTGATTCCAATGGCTAGTATGATAGACTTGGGAGCTGTGCCTGGCGATTTGATGGGAGCATTTGATTTATTGCCATATAGCGATGCTAGAAGTGCTATTTATAAAGCTCTTGGTGTGGATTAACATTCTAAAAAAACTAGGGCATGTCTGAAAAGTTAGTGGAATTTGAATTTTTTAGTGATTTTTGTTGAAATCAAGGAAGAAAATGTAGCTTATGTGGTTCATAAGCGAGTATTTATGACGATAAGTTCTATAAAATCATTGCCTGGAACGTGACGGATACGTTGGAGGTTTCCTGCGTGGTGGATACTGTCAAAAAGGCCAAGAAAGGTCGGCACATTTTTCTGCCGTTGGTTTTACACAGTGACCGGGGGAGCCAGTATATTTCCAAAGAATACCAACGCGTCACAGCTGATATACAACTGAGCTGCTTAGCCAAGGCTGCACCATGGGAGAATGCGTGTATCGAGCCCTTTCATGCTCTGATTAAACGGGAATGGTTAAATCGTTTTACTCTCAAAAATTTCACTCATGCCTACCATATGATTTTTGAATACATTGAAACATTCTACAATACAGTTCGAATCCACAGCTATTGCAATTATCTGTCCCTAAATGAATTTGAAACGTTGCATGAACAAGCCGAGAAAAGAAAACGTCGACTCATTAGCTAAAAGCAGAGGGCGTTCTCATTTCAACTTGTCCTAATTCTTGACTTAGGACCAGACAGTCTGATGCACGGTGGTGTGAGAGGTCGGTGAGTGAACTAATCGCTCCCCTCCTACTCGATTGAGTCCTTCATGAGCAATAACTAAGTGGTGAAAGTTGGCTACAGGCTTGGGAGAAAAATTGTATATTTTGAATAATGAAAATTAGGATGATTATTATTCTATACCTGCTACTATTCTATCTATTTATACTGTATAATTATTTTTGAAATAGGTTAATATGCGTAAGGCTTATTCAACAAATATTGGAAAGGTAGGTGTTTTTGCCGTTAAGATTGTTTTCATGTAGTTGTCATAAATGGGGTTAAAATAAGAAAGAAGTGGGGAGAAAAATGAAAAAAAAATTATTTTTGGGGATTAGCTCTTTAATGATACTGAGTACATTATCAGCCGTATCTGCTCAAGCGGTAGAACAACAGTCAGTTTTGAATAAAAATGCTGTATCTGCTGTTTCGACTCAAACAAATGAAAATGTATATCCTGTGTCATTAGAAGAGTATAATAATATTATCAGTATGCGTGATGAATACCGTGAGATTCAAAATGATGCTGTTTCAATAGAGAAATTTATTGAATTACCAGTTCTTCAGGATGGGATTTATACGCTAGGGACTTTCAAAGTTCAGACAACAGAGAATGCTACAAGAAATCTAAATTTCATGCGTAAGCTGGCAGGAGTTTCCGAGATTCCGTATTCTCAGTCTGACTTTGAAACTTCCCAATATGGGGCTGTAGGGATGGCGGCGGCACTATTGCAAAAACACGGACTTGATGATTCGAAGAAACCAGAAGATATGCCTGATAGTTTTTGGGAAAAGGCAAAGCAGGCAACAAATAGTTCAAGTATTCATTCTCATTTTAAAGAGGTGTCTCTAGAGTATCATACACGTGCGTTTATGACTGATTTTGGATATACAAATACCTATGCCGGGCATCGAAGCCATATGCTTGGAATCGCTAATACGAGTGTTGGATTTGGGTATGCGATAGCCAATGGAAATCCAGAATCAGGAATTAAGTATTACACTAGTGTGTATGCAACTCAAAATTATACTTCAATGAGCAGTCGTTACAGTAATGATACAATTGCTTATTGGCCAGCTGAGGGTTTATTTCCATATGAATTGTACAATACTGACAACCCGTATGCAGATGAAGCCTATGCAAACCGTCTGGGCCAGGATTACGAGAAGAATATGCGCTGGACAGTTCATTTTAATCTTTTTGGCTATAGACTAACAGAAAATATAAAGGTAACAATTGAAAATACAGAAACGAATGAATTAACTGTAATGAAGAATGATGATAACAGCGGAGAGTTAACAATAGCTACTGTCAGAGAGAATATGTATGGGAATGATGGATATAATACAGTAATCTTTAGACCCAACAATGATTTTACTGCTGAAAAAAATGTTTTGTATAAGGTAAAGATTGGAGGAATACTCAAAGATGGAAAAGAGTATACTCATGAGTATGAAACAAAATTTGTTGGTTTGGAAGATAACTATGAAATTAGAGCAGAAAAAATAGAATTACCTCAAGCTCTTGAAGTAGAACTAAATCAAGACATTCCGTTAACTGTTACGGTGCTTCCAGAAGAAGCGACAGATAAAACAGTTATTTGGACAACAAGTGACGAATCGATAGCATCTGTGAATGCTCAAGGAGAAGTAACTGGTCTGAAAGAAGGAACTGCCATAATCACAGCTTCAACAAAATCAGGAAAAGTAAAAAGTTCTTGTGTTGTAACAGTGACACCAGAGAAACCAAAAGGGACCTTTGGCACAACTACATGGGTATGGGATAAAGATAGTCAAACAGTGACTTTTAGCGGCGGAGAATTTCCTGTTGGAGATTTTTCTGAACATTACATCAGAGATGATATAGAAAACCATTCATTATTAGGTGGATTGAAAATTAAGAAGATTGTTTTTACAGCACCGGTAAAATTGAATTCCAGAAGCAGCTATATGTTTTCTTCTCTATCTAATCTGGAGGCAATTGAAGGAATTGAGCTTTTGGATACCTCTGAAGTTGTAATGATGAAGTTTATGTTTAGTGGCTGCACTTCATTGAAGAAATTAGATCTAAGCCATTTTGACACTAGTAATGTCTATACTATGAGCAATATGTTTAAGGGGATGAGCCGCTTAACGGAATTAGACCTTAGTAGCTTCAATACTGGCAAAGTTCAGTTTATGGACTCGATGTTTAATAACGTAACAAATTTAACGGAATTAGACTTGAGTCATTTTGATACAAGTAGTGTTTTATCAATGGGTGCAATGTTTGATGGCATGAAGAATCTAACAAGTCTAGATGTAAGCAACTTCAACACAAGTAATGTAAGAGATATGTTTGCCATGTTTGCTTATCTTGAGAAGATTGAACTGTTGGATATAGGTCATTTCGATACTGGTAAAGTAACAAATATGGGTTCTATGTTTGCCAGAACCTATGAATTAAAAAAATTGGATGTCAGCAATTTTAATACAGAAAATGTGAATAATATGGCTGCAATGTTCAGCTATGCACGTAAGCTTTCTGAACTGGATGTGAGTAATTTTGAAACAGGTAAAGTAACAAGTATGTACAGCATGTTCAGAGAAATGCAGGAATTGCAACAAGTAGACGTCAGTAATTTTAAAACTGATAAGGTAACAGATATGTCTCATATGTTTAGAGAAATGACCAAAGTAACCAAAATAGATATGAGCAACTTTGATACAAGGAATGCGAAAAATATGGATGCTATGTTTCTTCATTCCAATAGGATTGAAGAATTAATACTTGGTACAAATTCGAAGTTGAGTACAGTTTCCATAAATTTAAATGAAATAGTCGATGAATTTTATACAGGGAAATGGTTAGGACCGGATGGAGTATCTGTATATGATACGACAAAAGAGTTCATTTTGAATTATGATGGAAGTCAGCCTGGAAAATATGTAAGAGAAAAAATTTAGATTTATAGCTTAATTAGCTAAAATTAAGGAAAAGTTAAATGGGATAAGTCTTTTAAATAAGAAAATGGGACTGTGACAAAAGTAGTCCTAAAATGATCAAAAAAGAAAAATGGTAATCGAAAATCTGTTGAAAGATTTCGATTACCGTTTTTCTTTGTCTTTTCCCCGTGCTCTGGCAGCTAATTTTATCATGTTTAAAGCGAAAATGATAATCCCGGATTCTCTCCGAACCTTCTCCATCCCTCCTACATGATAACGGGTGAAACCCAAACAAGCCTTCATGCATCCAAAAACAGTTTCCGCATCAATCTTTCTGCTAAGTATGATGATTATGTTATTGTTTTCTATTGCAGGTTGTGCCAGCACTGAAAATGGCAAAGACTCCAGTTTATTCAAGTGATTCAGGTAGTGCCAGAGAAATGACTGAAGTTCTACTAAATAATGATGGACAAAATGATTTGAACTATACAGAAGATCTTCCTACAGTGAAATCGAGGATGGTAGAAGCAATAGCACAACGCGAAAGTGATTGTCTTCTTGTTAAAATGAATAAGCTAGTTATTGAAAGCTTCTATGTCTGATTTTAGAATGTAGAAGTTTTTTTTATTTTAAAAATCTTGACAGAATGTTGTTCATTTGATAATATTCAATAACTCAAAACGTAATGATTACGATTTAAGGAAGGTGAATCGTAACCTAATGGGGGATAATCAAATGAAAAAAAACTCATTTTAGGTTCTAGTTTATTGGTAGTTGTCGGTTTGCTCAGTGTTTGTTCATCAAACAAGGAGGATGCTTCAGAAGAAAATCTGCAAATTGTCACTTGCTTTTATCCTGTTTATGATCTTACAAAAAAGATTATGGGTGATGAAGGCGAAGTAGAAATGATAGTTTTAACAGAGGCAGAATTACTTTTAAGATATATATCCCATGTACAGGAGCTTTCAGATATATCCAATATAGCGACCACACGCTCACTGGTATAGAAGAGGAGGTCTATCGTCTTTATTTTGGACGTGAAAAACAAAAGAAACTATAGAAATAATCAGATCATTGGTCCACTTATTATCAGTTAACTTAATAGGGTGGAAATTTGCTCAGGAAATATTGGTTCACTATTAAAAAGAAAAGGAGGAGGAAAATGCGTCAAACGATTATTTTAGAGTGTATTGAAACAGGGGAACGCTTGTATTCCACAAGTAAAAATCAACGAAATACGCCTGGCAGACTAGAGTTGAAAAAATATTCTCAAAAGCTAAGAAGAAAAGCGATTTTTAGAGAAATCAAGAAATGAGGGAAAAGGAACTTGGCTAAGAAATCAAAAGTTGCAAAATATGAAAAGCAAAAGTATTTAGTAGAACACTATGCAGCATTGCGATATGAATTAAAAAAGAAGGGGGATTATGAAGCATTGCGTAAGCTTCCGAGAGATTCGAACCCCAATAGAATGAAGTTAAGAGACCGGATTGATGGAAGACCAAGAGCTTATATGCGTAAGTTTGGTATGTCAAGAATCAATTTTAGACAATTGGCACATCAAGGAAAAATTCCAGGTGTTAAAAAAGCCAGTTGGTAATATAGAAAAGTTAGGAGAGATAGCTAATGCCTATATCAGCAAGGGAAATTTCCCAAAAAAAGAAGCCGTGATGTACCTATTAAAGTTTCAAAGTCTGAAATTTCTTATGACGAAACTTTGAGAGACAATAGGCAAAGTCATCCTATCTCCTTGAAAGGATAGTATAAAGAAAAAAAGTAATCGAATAGCAGGTAAGAATTTCAGATGGACATTCAAGGCATGGATCAGCTTATTTAGTCCAATATGACGACTTGTGAAGCAAAAGAAAATAAGAATGAGCTGATCATCATTGGACAGAATTTAAGTGAGGAAACGTTTATAGACTTATAGGCTTTTCAAAAAAATTAGTTGAGAAATCAGCAAAATATAAGGATTTAAGCTTCCACATAAGGAGGAAAATATGGAAAAAACAGATTTATCGAGTGCATATCGACGATTAAAAAGTCCGAATATCAAGACGCGTAAACGAGCATTAAAAATTATTAAAGAGACGAAAAGAAATAAACTAAGAAGATAGCGCTGTAGATACTTCAATGCAAATTATTGTGTTGGAGTATTCATTTTAACTACTCCTAGATATTCAGGCAAAGGAGTATGCAAATGAAAGAAAATATGGAAAATCCTTGAAAATATTTACTAAACATGATTAAATGATAATGATAATCATTCTCAATTGGATTTTGTTAAAATAAATGAAAGGAGTTAAATGAATGAAAAACGAATCAGTTTTAATCCGATACATTAAACAAAAAAAAGGATTGCTGTCAATCTCGGGAATTTTAGCAACATTAGCGACCGTGGTACAATTTATACCATTTTATTGTATTTATAAGATTATCGAATTATTGATGCTGGGAAACTATTCGGCGAATAGTCTTATTCATTGGAGTTTGATATCAATGGGAAGTGTTTTAGCCGGAATGGTTCTACTTTATGCCTCTGCCATGTGTTCTCATATTGCGGCTTTTGATATTTTATATGAAATTCGTATGGATATTTTACAGCACTTATCTAAGCTTTCTATGGGTTTTTTCAATCAGAAATCCAGTGGACAATTAATGAAGATTATTGATCAGTGTGTTGAGAAGATGGAGTCCTTTATTGCTCATCAAATTCCAGACATTGTTTCTGCTTTAATTTTTCCCTTTATTTATCTTGGATTGATGATCACGATAGATTGGCGTTTAGGGTTGATTTCCCTGATTCCGCTTTTTTTAGCAGTTGGGATGTATTCTTATCTTATGGGACAAAGTATGAAGGGAAACAAGGTGAAGGAATATCATGATGCATTAGAAGCGATGAACAGTAATGGTGTGGAATATGTTCGGGCGATGCCGGCAGTCAAAATTTTTGGGTTGTCTGTGGACAACTTCAAACGATTTCATCAAAGTATCAAAGATTATCGAACCTTAGTAATGGGATGGTCACAAGAATTTCGCTCAGGTTATGTGCTGTTTACTACATTAATATCCTCTGTTGTCTTATTCGTAATGCCTTTTGGGGCTTTTTTAATCAGTCAAAACCCTCAGGATAAGTCGTTAGCTTTGACTGTCATGCTATTCATTATTTTAGCTTCGGGCACTACTGGGCCCTTCATGAAGTTGATGTATGCAGCTGCCACTTTTAGCAATGTAAATGAAGGCGTTAAGCGGGTGGATGAAATTTTTGCTGAATCGCCTGTAAAAGAAATCCAAACAGAGGGTACATTTTTTAATAATACTATTGCTTTTGAAAATGTTTCCTTTGCTTATACAGAAGGGAACCAGATTTTGAAACAAGTCAGCTTTGAGTTGAAGCCGAATACAATGAATGCGCTGGTAGGACCTTCCGGTGGAGGGAAAAGTACCATTGCACAGCTGCTTTTGAGATTCTATGAGCCGTCAGAAGGTACAATCAAAATTGGGAATAAGGATATCCGTGAGGTTACCATTGACACATTGATGCATGAAGTCTCTTTTGTTTTTCAGGATGTCACCTTGTTTAATGATACCGTTGAAGAAAATATTCGAATGGGAAACAAGGAGGCTAGCTTAGAAGAGGTTATGCATATGGCTCATCTGGCACGCTGTAATGAATTTATCCAAGAATTACCTAATGGCTATGCAACAAAGATTGGAGAAGACGGTGTTTATTTATCTAAAGGTGAGGCACAGAGAATTTCCATTGCTCGTGCTCTTTTAAAAAATGCGCCAATCCTTGTTTTAGATGAGGCGACAGCTTATGCGGATGCAGAAAACGAAGTATATATTCAACAGGCAATTAATGAGCTGGTCAAAGGGAAAACAGTGTTGATTATTGCTCATCGTTTATGGACCATTCAACATGTGGATCAAATCCTTGTTTGTAATAAAGGGGAAATTCAGGCAAGTGGGACGCATCAAGAATTGCTTTCAACTAATCCCTTATATTATAGGCTATGGACTATTAATGAAGAAACAAAGGACTGGGAGGTAAAGTAAGATGCGAAAAATGATTTATAATATTACTTCTGGAGAACCCCAAAATTTAGTTCAATCTACTATTTGGGCAACATTGGAATCCTCTGTAAGACTGATACCTCCTATCATTGCTTTTTATGGGATTTCTGAATTATTTGAAGCCTACCAGCAAAATCGGTTGTTAAATACAAAACTATATTTTTATTTGATTTTTGCCAGCTTTGTTTGGTTTTTGCTTCAACTCCTTATATCCACTGTTACGTATGATAAAGAGTATATTGCTGCTTATGAGGTTTCGGAAAAAGGTCGCACAAAACTGGCGAATCATCTGCGTAAATTATCATTGGGCTTTCTAGACAGTCGAGATCCTGGAGATCTCACAACAATGATGCTGGGGGATTACACGCTATTGGAAACGGCTGTTTCTCATATTGTTCCGCAAGCAGTATCTGCACTTATTCTTTTAGGGATTGCTTTTGTTTCTCTTTGTCTGATTGACTGGAAAATGACCATATGCTTATATGCTATGCTGCCCATTGCATTATTAGTGATAAAAGGTTCTAATATGCTAATGAATAAGCTGGGAGCCCAGCATATTCAAGCAAAGGTTGAGAGTGCTTCAAGACTACAGGAATATTTACAGGGAATTAAGGAAATTAAAGCTTACTCTTTAGGTGGAGAACAGTTTACCAGAATTCAAAAAGCATTTAATACACTGCGAAAAGAATCGATTCGGCTTGAAGGGGTACTGGGCCCAGTTGTGATGGTTTCTATTTCGCTGCTTAGAATGGGGCTGCCAATTTTAGTTTTTATGGGCTCTTATTTATTGGCACAAAAAAGCATTACAGAATCTATCTTTTTAGCTTTTATCGTTGTGGCTAGTCGGATTTATGATCCCTTTACAGCGTTAATGATGAATTATACTGAAATGCGTTATGCATTGATCAGCGGCGAACGAATCATGGCTATTCGCAATCAGCCGGAAGTTGAAGGAAGTGAAAAACTGGGCGATGATTACACTATTCGATTTAAGAATGTGGGTTTTGCTTATAAGGAAGAGGCGGTACTGAAAAATATTGATTTAGACATTCATCCAAAAACCTTAACTGCTTTGGTAGGTCCTTCTGGGAGCGGCAAATCAACCATCGTAAAATTGCTTGCTCGTTTTTATGATGTGAACGAAGGAGCCATTGAAATTGGTGGTAAAAACTTAAAAATGATTGATCCGGAAAATCTTTATTCCCATTTATCAATGGTTTTTCAAGATGTTTATCTTTTTAAAGATACTATTTTAAATAATATTTGTGTGGGAAATCAACATGCCAGCTTTGAGGAAGTGATGGAAGCTGCAAAAAAAGCGCATTGTCATGAGTTTATTAGCGAGCTGCCAGATGGCTATGATACGTTAGTTGGGGAAGGCGGTTCGACGCTGTCCGGTGGTGAAAAGCAGCGGGTCAGTATTGCACGGGCTTTTTTAAAGCAATCAGAAATTATTCTGCTGGATGAAGCAACAGCTGCTTTAGATTTAGAAAATGAAGCCGGCGTTCAACAGGCAATCAAAAAACTGGTAGAAGATAAAACAGTGGTTGTCATTGCACACCGCTTAAAAACAATTATGAATGCCGATAGGATCGTGGTGTTGGACAAAGGAACAGTCAAAGCACAGGGGACACACGATGAGCTTTATCAACAGTGTGAGCTTTACCATAGGCTGGTAGACATGCAGAATGAAGCCGCAAATTGGAAATTTAGTAATAATTAGCTGATATCAAAAAGTAGTAAAGCTAGTTTGATTGCTTATTAATGATAAAGGAGATGTATACAAATGAAAAAGAAGACTACGGCTTCACTTGCTTCAAAGGATTATTTAACAATCGGCTTATATACCTTAGTACAATTTGTCATAGTGATGACTTTATCAATGGTAACGGTTCCTTTTCTTTTATGGCTATATCCTTATGCAACAGCCTTTGTTCTGTTTTTTACCTGCCCGATTTACTTATTAATAGCTTTTAAAGTAGGGAAAAAAGGAACTTTGTTAATTTTTGGTGCAGTTAACGGCTTATTTTATGCGATTATGGGAACGATTTATGTGCTGCCATTTACATTAATCGGCGCACTGATTGGTGAATTTATTTTGGCAAAAACTAAAGGATATCGTAAATTGACAGCCCAGACTGCAGCTTTTACTATTTATAATTTATTTTACGGCTTTTCAAATTACATTATATTGGCAATTTCTGCCGATTATTACTTTTCTACTATGCAAATTGAGGGAATTTTGTTAGAGGCATATACAAAATATATGATAACACCATTTTGGATTTTCATTTCTATTATGGCGCTAATTATGGCAATTAGCTTGGGCTGTTTATTTGGTTATCATTTATTAAGAAAGCATTTTATTAAAGCGGGGATTATTTCTCCTGTAAATTAAGTATTTGATTTGTAATGGGAAGCAATAAGCTCTGCTTCCTCTCTAACATGAAATGAAGGAGAAGATGATGAAAGGTAGTATTGATCCAAAAATTCAGTTTCTTATACTGATTGCTCAAAGTATTCTTGTCTTGGCTGCAAATGTAAATCAATTGATTTTATTAAATATTTTTGGCTTATTTTATTTAATTTATAATGGCTTTTTTAAAACAGCGGCTAAAATAGCTGTGTTAGTCTCAATAACAATAGGACTTCATTTATATATAGTGACTGCAGAACAACAATGGTTAAAATATATCGGTTTTTTTAGCTTTATGTTTTTAAGATTTGGACCGGTCTTAATGATAGCCAGAGTCCTGCAGGATGTTCCTGCTGGGCGGCTAATGTCTGCACTGCAATCCTTAAAATTACCGAAAAATTTTAGTGTTACCTTAGCAGTAGTATTAAGATTTTTTCCAACTATCAGGCAAGAAAACAGTATAATCCAACTCTCCGCTAAATTGCGAGGATTATCCTTTTCACAGCCTAAAAATTGGCTGCATCCTTTAAAAACCTTTGAACACACGTTTGTTCCTTTGATGATGAGAACCATGAAAATAACAGACGAATTGACTGTCTCCGCAATGACTAAAGGAATTGAGTATCCTGGACAGCGAACTTCTATTTATCAAAGCCGGATTACCATAAAAGATCTTAGCATGGTGTTGTTTTTTATCGGCTATGTATTCAATGTATTTGTATTCAAAGTTTGGAGGCTCTAAAATGAACAATCCCATAATTAGATTGAAAGAAATTTCATTTTGCTACGGAGCTGAGGGGCATCAGTTGAAGGATATTTCTCTAGATATTGCTGAGGGAGAATGTGTGCTGATGACAGGACCTTCAGGCTGCGGGAAAACAACATTAACTCGTTTGCTTAATGGGCTAATACCACATTATTACGATGGAGAACTTTCAGGAAGTTTCTATTTAAAGGAGAAAAATGTAAAGAATCTAGAGGTATGGGAGTATGGAGAACTTATAGGAAGTATTTTTCAAGATGCACGCTCTCAGTTCTTTACTTCCAATGTTTTAGATGAGCTCGCTTTTGCCTCTGAAAATTATTGCCTTGATTTACAATTGATTAATAGTCGAGTAAATAGGGTTCTTGAGGTAAATCAAATTGCGTATTTAAAGGAACAAAAGTTAGACAGGCTTTCAAGTGGAGAAAAACAAAAAATTGCGATGAGTGCGGTAGAAGTTCATGGACCTGAACTTTTTGTTTTGGATGAGCCGTCAGCTAATCTTGATCATCAGGGGAGTCTACAATTAACTAAAGCCTTGCACAAGCTAAAAAAGGAGGGAAAAACAATTATAGTGGCTGACCATCGAATCTGCTATTTAATGGATGTAGTAGACCGAATCATTTATATGGCAGATGGGAAATTGATTCAGCAGTGGGGCAGAGAGGAATTTCAACAGCTGTCTAAAGAAACATTAGACAATTTAGGAATTCGTGAAAAGCAGGAGATCATAATCACAGAAATTTTGAAAAAACAGGACAAGGAGAATATAGAGAAGTCTCCTTTTTTGGAACTTTCAGATGTGGCTATTGGGCATCATCGTTTTTCTCCCAAGCTGCTCAGTAATATTAGTTTACAGCTGAACAAAGGAGATATTTTATTATTAACTGGAAAAAATGGTTTGGGAAAAACAACCTTGGTCCGTACTCTTTGTGGTTTAAATCATGAAAGGGGTGGGCAGATTTTCATTGATGGCAAGCAATCAGCTATGAAAAAAAGACGAGAAAAATGCTGGTTTGTATTGCAGGATGCTGATTACCAGTTATTTTCTGATAGTGTATTAAATGAGTTACTACTGGGGATTAAACATGATGCTGCAAATCTGAAAAAAGCAGAGAAGCTTTTAAAAGACTTAGGATTGATAGAAGTTAGAGAACAACATCCAGCAACACTTTCTGGCGGACAAAAACAAAGATTAGTTTTTGCAGTAGGATTGATGAGAGAACCGGAGCTGTTGATATTGGATGAACCAACTTCTGGCTTGGATGCTGGCAATATGCTTCGTGTGCAGCAGATGATTTTAGATTATGCTAAACAGGGACTGTCTTTTCTGATTGTCACACATGATTTTGAATTTGCCAGAGGGTTTGGACAAAGAACAATTCAACTTATGGGAAATTAGTTTTTTTAAGTTCTGCATCATTTAAAAAAATCCGTATTCTGGGAGTAATTTTTCTATTAAAATGCAACTTCATGAATCGTTGTGGTCAAGCATTCGGACAGTGAGCCGCAAGCGATTCTACTGTGAAAAGCGGCTGCCCGATTTCATTGCTGAATTGAGTCAAATAAACGGCAGCTGTTCTTTTAAAACAGCTGCTGATTCCTGATTTTCCTTTGATATTTCGGAAATTCTTGACTATCCGATTTTCTCGTTTTTTACTAGCTCAAACATAAAGTGAGTGGGACAGCAATAAAGTTCCAAACGCTCTTCGTATCTAACTCTAAATAAATGGCGGTATAAAAGCAAAAATTCTTTTTGCAACGAGTAACCGCAGGAGCAACTCCTTCGGAATTAAGCCAAATAATACTGAAAATATGAGGCGCCCAGGTCCTTCACCGAGTAGGTAACAGGACTTCATCTACTCTGCTAAAGTAATCCTGGTGAAGCCTGTCAACTCTTGTATGTTTCATGCGTCGAAGTTGATGTGATCGCAGCACAGCGGAGTGTATCCATTCACAGCTAATCATTTTATGACTAGTGTTCCTTGTCAATTTTCGGAGCTGATTGCTTTTGTCTCGATCTCAAACGTTCTCTTACCAGGCTGCCCTTATTAAACAGCAATAGAGTGGAGTAATGTATGGACAAAGTCTTAGTATATTGATGATATTAAAAATTATCCAGGTCTTTAAACCAAGAAACGTGGAGCATATCCAATAGTAACATATGAGACCAAACAAAGTAGGGCTTGTAAAATAAGCATACATATGAAATAATTGATAATGAGAATCATTCTCAATTGAGAGAGGGGAACAGAAGTATGATTAAATTTTATGACACTTGGTGGCAGGAAGGAAGTAAGGGGGATCAAGATATGGAGGACAGTCACCAAACAGGATGGCAAAATGTCATAGGTCTAATAGACAGGGATGATGTATTAGACCGGGATATTTTAGATTTTGGGTGTAATCAAGGTGGTTTTTTAAGGAAATTATATGATGAAATTCCTTTCCACAGTGCTTATGGAATTGATTTGGCAAAGCAAGCAATAAAAACAGCAAATCAGCGTGCAGGTACTTATCCGATCTGCTATGTCCAAACGGGAGAAGCAAGAGCGCTGAAGCAAAAGTTTCATACAATAATTAGTACCTCAGTATTGTACTTAATCAAAGATTTAGATAATCATTTTTCAATGATGTCAGATGTCTTAAATGAACAGGGTGTCTACTATGCTTTGTTTACAGATCAATCTAAGAATCCAAGCTTTGAGTATATGAGGGGTAAAATTGATCGTTTTGGAGCAACCAAAATGCAAAATAAAACGTTAACAGAAGTTGTGGATAGTTTAGTTAAAAATGGTTTTTCAGTTGAGCTGCGTAAAGAGTATACAAGTACAATTTATGATGTTACTAATTATCATGATTTTTATTTAACCGTGGATGACTATATTCTTTCTTGTGAAAGTTCATACTTGATTAAAGCTACTAAGAAAGGGGTGCAGCTATGAAGAAACTATCAGTAATAGGGGTAATTATGATCCTCTTTTCTTTGGTATTGACTGGCTGTAATGGTACAAATAAAGAATCGTCCAATGAGAATAATCAGGAAGCAGAGACTGTCAATATTGCTATCTCGGATGAACCAAAAGCTGAACAATTAGATGCAACTACCTACAATTCTTCAATGGCGATTTACAGTGCAGTCTATGAACCTTTAGTGGAGTATGATGAAAAAGGAGCTTTTAAGCCGGGACTAGCTGCTTCTTGGGAAATTTCTGAAGATGGCAAAAAATATATTTTTTATCTGAATGAAAAAGTAAAATTCTCAGATGGCAGCCCAGTTGATGCAGAAGCAGTTAAATTTACTATTGAACGGGCAAAGTTTAATAACGAAATAAGCTCACTGCAATTGCTTTCTAATTTAGAAAAAATTGAAGTGATAGATGAACAAACAATCGAACTAACATTCACTGAGATTTCTAATCAGATATTAGCAGAGCTGTGCCAGACACGCCCATTAAGAATTATGAGTCCTCACTCCGTTGAAGAGGAGAAGGTATCGGGAAAATTCATAGAAGCGATTGGTTCAGGTGCATTTATGATCAAAGAAAGTTCTGCTGAACACGTGTTAATGATACCAAATCCTTATTACAATGATGAGAATCCTGTGAATTACCAAATAAACTTTAAGATGATCGAAGATGGAAGCTCAAGAACTTTGGCTTTAAAGAGTGGCGAAGCTGATATTATTGGCGGAACACTGGGAGCAGTAACAGATAGTGATATAGGTTCTTTTGAATCAGACACTGAGTATAATGTAGTAGAGTTTGAAGGGACGATGTCGCATTTTCTAGCGTTTAATCCTGATAATCAAGAATTAAATACAACCCTTCGGAATGTGATTGAGCTGGCAATTGATAAAGCTTCTTTATCGGATAAGGAACTTGTAGGGTTATTTCGTGAAAATGTACAGTATGTTTCTGAAGTAAATCAAAAAGCCGTTACTTATGACATTGAAAAGGCAATGAGCATACTTGAAAGCGAAGGATACGCTAAAAATAAAGCAGGTTACTATGAAAAAGATCATCAGGAGCTTTCTTTTGATTTAGTGATTCAAACAACTGAATTCCCAGAATGGAAACAGCAGGCGGAATTACTTGAAAATGATTTGAAAAAAGCGGGTATTAAAATCAATATAACTATTTTGGACAGAGAAGGTTATTATGATGCTTTATGGAAAACGAAGGAATATGATTTGATTTTTTATCGAACTTATACAGACGCATTGCTGCCTTATAATTTTTTGAATTCACTCTATCATAATACAGAGGAAGAACATGGTGTGTTAGCTAATGATGAGGTGCTGTCTCAGTTATTGGATGAGTTTGGTCAAGTCATTGATGAACAGCAAAAACAACAAATAGCTGATAAATTATTTAAACGTATCTCAGATGAAACCTTGGCGATTCCAATTGATTACAAAGATGAAAAATTTGTAGTCTCCGATAAAATTTCAGAATTTTCTTATTCTGGTTTATCTGATTCTCCGATTGATTATAAAAATTTAATGGTGAAGTAAAATGAAGAAAAGGTTTCTGTTGAAGAAAACTTTGCATTTACTGATAAGTCTATTGTTTTTTACTGGTTTGTTATACGGATTATTATATGTATCGACGGGTGATCCGGCACTGGGGGTTTTGCGCAGGTCGGGAGGACAGAATGTCTCGCTGAAAACAATTGAAGAAACAAGAAGGAAGCTAGGAATTGATGGTAATTTTTTTGAACAGTATTTTCATTGGCTGGGGAATATTTTAAAAGGCGATTTCGGCTATTCTTTTATGACGAATGTGCCTGTTCTTCAGATCATTGGCGAAAAGGCAAGTGTGACCTTTAAATTATTAGGGATTTCTTTTATCTTTAGTACAATCATTTCTTTAGGAAGTGGAAGTATTATTGGCAATTTTTCCTCTTTAAAGTGGGTTCAGCAGATTCTTTCTGTGGTATTGTCTTTTCCTATCTATTGGTTATCCCTTGTTCTCATTTTTATTTTAGGTGTTCAATTAAAATGGCTGCCATTTGTTGGCAGTAATTCTGGAAAGCACCTTATTTTGCCTGTGATGGTTATTTGCCTTTCTGAAGGAAGCTATTTGACAAAAATGGTCAGCGATTTGATTACTCTGGTCAGTGGTAGTGAATCACAAAGGATTGCAAAATTTAGAGGGGTAAAATGGTATTATCGCTTTTCCTATCAATTAAAAGAGTCTTTTGTACCCTTAATCTCTCTATATGGCAACAGCTTTACACATTTATTTGGCGGTACAGTAATGGTAGAAATCATTTTTAGCATTGCTGGATTAGGGAAGCTGTTAATGGAAGCTATTTCTACTAGAGATTATCCTGTTATCCAAGGAATTACGCTCTTTGTTGCTTGCAGTACGTTTTTACTTAATTATATAGTGGATGTTTTCATTCAAAAGGTGGATAGTCGTATACAGATCAATCAAGGGGGAGCTAAATGAAAAAGCGAGTCATTATTATTTTAGTCATCTGCCTGGCTGGTTGGCTTGTTATCAAGCATTTGAAAGACCCTTATGCGATTAACAAAATTGAAAGCTTGCAGGGGATAAGCTGGCGTCATGTATTTGGTACTGACTATTTAGGGAGAGATTTATTTAGTCGAATTGTGCACGGCAGTGTTTACTCTTTGTATATCGCTTTTCTTGCGCTGACAGGTGTTGTTATTATTAGTTTGCTGTTGGGCAGCTTAGCTGGCTGTATAGGAGGAAGAGCAGATACAAGTATAATGATTTTAGCTGATAGCTTGATTAGTATACCGTCCTTGATTTTAGCTTTGGTTTTTGCAGGTCTTTTTTCTAATTCAATTTCCACAGTAATGGTTGCTTTAGTGATAAGCTGGTCAGGAAAATATATTCGTTATGTCCGCAATTTAGTCTTGAATATTAAGAAAGAGGAGTTCATTCTTTTTGCACCTTTACGAGGCTCTTTTGGGAGTCATGCGTTTCTTCACCATATTATTCCTAATATGATGGCTGAGCTGTTTTCTCTATTTACGACTGACTTAGGCAAGATGGTTTTAAGTATTTCTGGTCTTTCGTTTTTAGGGATTGGTGCACAGCCGCCAACACCTGAACTAGGAACTATTCTTTTTGATGGAAAGGCGTATTTCTTTACTGCCCCGCAGCTCTTTATTTTCCCTGGAATAATTATTGCGATGATTGTACTTGTTACACAATCCATAAGTCGGCAAATAAATAAGTACTGGGAGGTAAATAATGATTGAATTAACAGAATGTTCAATTACCGCTGAACAAGGTAAATTATTAGATTCCATTTCTTTAAAAGTTCCCAAAGGTGCTTATTTCTGTTTGATTGGTGAAAGCGGGGGTGGGAAAACATTGTTAGGTAAAATGATTTTGGGAATTTTACCCCCCAATTTAAAAGTTAGCGGCAAAATAAATTGTGATCGTAAAAAAATGGAGATTATCCTGCAAAACCCCCTTGGAAGTTTGCAGAGTAATAGTAGGATTGACTCACAATTTCATCATTTACTAAAATCAAAAGGAATGAAGAATAAAGAAGATCGAAAAATGAAGATGTTCCAAGCGTTAAGCCGGGTTGGTTTTACAGCTATTCAAGAGATTGCTGCTAAACGTCCTTATCAATTAAGCGGCGGTATGTGTCAAAAGGCAGCTTTAGCAATGGCACTGATTTCACAACCGGAAATAATTATTGCAGACGAAGCAACTAGTGCACTGGATGAACAAAGTCAGGAAACAATTTTACAACTGCTAAGTAACATTTATTTAGAAAAGCAGCTGACTATTTTTTTCATTACACATGATTTATCTATTGCTAAAGCATACAGTACTCACCTGGGTGTTATGCAAAATGGACAACTAATAGAAGTTGGTCTGACAGAGCAGGTACTAAATCATCCTACAGAAAATTATACGAAGGAGTTGATCGGAATTTTTGAACAAGACGACTCATTTATTACAGGTAAGCAATTTAACTAAAAAGTTTAACAATCAATTACTATTTAAAGCTCTTGATTTTGTGATTGACAACAATCAGTGGGTCGGGATCGAAGGTGAGAATGGTATGGGAAAATCAACACTAGTCAAGATGATAATGGGGCTGGAACACTATTCTGAAGGTAAAATTTATTTTAACGGGCAAACCATTGCTGAACTGACTAGACAAAAATGGTACCAAGAGATTCAGCTAGTTCCTCAATATACCAGAAGGTCTCTGGACCCAACGAAAACGATTAAGCAAATATTGGTTGAGCCATTAAAAAGGTTTAAATTGGTTGAGCGTGGAAAGTATCAGCTGAAAATAGAAGAACTTTTGGATGTATGCAATTTACCAGCTGGACTGTTAGATAAAAGACCAGGGGAAATCAGCGGGGGACAATATCAAAGGTGTTGTCTTGTCTTAGCTTTATTAGTACAGCCTAAGTTGTTAATCTGTGATGAAGCAACAGCCGGTTTAGATAAAATTAATGAATTAAGGATGATTCAGCTCATAAAAAAGCAAAAGGAAATGGCTGTTTTATTTATTTCTCATAATAAAAAGTTGTTAACAGAGGTCTGTGATCAACGAGTCCATCTAAAAAATTTTAAATGATGTAAAATAAGTTGTTCAATTAATTGAAGTACAGCAGATAAAATGATTTTTATTTGGAGAGGAGAGTATGTAAGGATGATGAAAAAGAAAAAAGTAAGTGTTACATTAAAAAATGAAGCAGACAAAGAAGAACAAGCAAATCAAGAGATGGTAACTAGTTTTACATTGGCGACTTCATCAAAAATATCAGGAAGCCAGCAGACCAAACGATCTGATAGTTGTTGTAAAGCAGCTATCGAAGAATATGAATGTGATTTTTATGGGATTCGTCCTAAGGAAATGGATCAATTACAAAGCGAAGTGATTAATAACTTATTTGGAGCAAAAAAAGATAGAGAAACAGATATGTCTGTTCATGAGCTTATTGCCGGGATAATTAGAAAGGCAAATGATAAAAATGAAAAGTAGGAGTAGAGATTATGCTTATGGTTTTCATGATAATGTTCAGCCTCTATTTTCAAGCGGGAGCGGATTAACAGAAGAAGTGATCAGGAAGATGTCAAAGATAAAGGGAGAACCTGAATGGATGTTAGACTATCGATTAACTTCATTTGAAAACTTTAAAAGATTACCCTTACCAAAATGGGGTCCTGATTTATCAGGAATTCGCTTTGAAGATGTCATTTACTATCAAAAGTTGAGTGAGCGGGTATCAACTGATTGGGAAGATGTACCGGAAAAAATCAAGAATACTTTTGTACGTTTGGGAATACCTGAAGCAGAACAAAAATTTTTAGCTGGAGCTGCTGCTCAATATGAATCAGAGGTTGTCTATCACAATATGAAAACAGAGTTTGAAAAATTAGGAATCATTTTTACAGATACAGACAGTGCATTGAGAGAATATCCCAAGCTTTTCAAACAGTACTTTGGAAGGCTGGTTTCTTCCTCCGAACATAAATTTGCTGCATTAAATGGTGCTGTGTGGTCTGGAGGTACCTTCATTTATGTACCAAAAGGGGTAAAATGTGAAATCCCTGTTCAAACTTATTTCAGAATTAACGGAGAAAATGCGGGTCAATTTGAACGTACATTGATTATTGTTGAGGAAGACGCTTCTATTCAGTACATTGAAGGGTGTACAGCTCCTAATTATACAACCAATAGTCTGCATGCTGCTACAGTAGAATTATTTGTAAAAAAAGATGCATTTTTCCGTTATACGACTATTCAAAACTGGTCAGATAATGTCTATAATTTAGTAACAGAACGAGGTTCAGTTGAAGAAAACGGGGTTTTAGAATGGATTGATGGAAATATCGGCAGTAAAGTAAATATGAAATATCCTTGTACTTATTTAAATGGTTCGCAAGCAAGAACTTCAATCCTGTCCATGGCATTTGCCAATTATGGACAACATTTAGATGCCGGATGTAAAGTGATTCATAATGCGCCAAAAACTTCTAGTACGATTGTCTCAAAATCAGTAGCTCGAGATGGTGGCAGAACGGATTATCGCGGCACAGTGAGATTTGGCAGAAAAAGTAGTGGAGCTAAATCTCATATTGAATGTGATACAATTTTGATGGATAATGATTCAAAGGCAGATACTGTTCCCTTTAATGAGATCTTAAATAGTAATGTAGCTCTGGAGCATGAAGCGAGTGTATCAAAAATATCAGAAGAAAAATTGTATTATTTGATGAGTCGAGGAATTAGCGAAGAAGAAGCCACGGCGATGATTGTCAACGGATTTATGGAACCGATTACAAAAGAACTGCCAATGGAATATGCAGTTGAACTGAATCAATTGATTACAATGAGTATGGAAGGGTCGGTTGGATGATAACAAAACAGGGCTCATTGTCAACTAGTGCTGGTAAAAGAAATACGATAGAGAAAGCAAACAGGGAGCGGTTCAGGTTCAATGTTACCCTGCTTGCTTTTTCAGTGTTGCCTTTGGGAAATAGGTTCCTCTATACAAAGGAGCAATGGCCTTCATTTAGAAGGGATTGTCAGCTTGTCAAGAATGGCAAGTTTTACTTTTCGAGCAATCGAGCAATGGTGATCACAGAGAGTATCCTCTGCTAAAATGTTCGTCGGCAGGCTTTACAGAAAAAGGGACTGTGACAAAAGTCCCTTTCTATTATTCAAAAGGATCAAGTCCATTTTCTCGTAAAGCCGCAAGTATTTCGCCTAATGTCGTAGCATTAGGATCGGTATCGCTATTCCAAATTTGCCCTGTTTCAAGTTCAATTTGTCCATACATAAACGCCCCTTCAGGCATGACTAAAACAGTTGTAGATTCATTAGAATGTCCATCATCAAACATTGATGCCCAATAATCCGGATAAACTTTCGCAATTTCAATTGCAGCTTGAACTGTAGGGTTCTCATAATTAGAAGTAAAGTCAGTGTTCTCATTATCAATTGATTGTTCAGTGATTGTGCTATCTGGTTGTATTTCAGAAATAATTTGATAATCTTCATTTTCTTCTGCAAATACAGATTTTTTTTGAAGAGCATCAAAACCAATAATAACAGTACTTAAAAGTATTAGAGAACCTACAATTTTTAGAAAATTAGTATTTTTTTTCATAGTATGAACACCTTCCTTGTTTTATTACCAGTTCCGAACTTCGTAGTATGATCCTGGAATAGGGTTATAAGAATAATATGTTGTAAAATTTCCTGAACCAGTACGATAAATGTAATACCCAGTATAAAGCAGAGTTCCATACGCATAACCAGTACTATAGGTCGAGCTTGCATCAGACATTGTTCCTACTACTCCAGAATCTCTGTATGTTTGCCATTGTAAGTATGCGCCAGTTCCATCAGCTGGTTTAAAATTGTACCCAGCGAAACGCCATCCGCTACCACTAAAAGCATTTGATTGATATTTCCCTTGATTTGGAATAGTGTATTTTCCAGCAGCTGAGTTTGGGGCAGGAGTTGCACGTCGCAATAAATCTCCACGGTTAAATTTTGGAGTAGTTCCAACACTTTCTTTATATTCTTCTACAGTGGTTGCAGCTGGACTTGTTTCTGTGTCAATTACTACTGGTTTATCAAATAAATTAGGGTCATCTATTTCAAAGACTCCACCAGAAATGATAGCACCATCAGGTAGCACAACAATTGATTCAGAATCATCCATATTATCAAAATATTCTCCCTCTTCGGCTTTACCTGGAGGTTTATAATTTGCTGCATCTGCATTATTTGAAAAACCTCCAAACCCTAATGATAACAAACCCAATATTGTTGTACAAATAACTTTTTTCTTCATAGCTAAAAAACTCCTTTTTGTCTTTTTATTACTCTTAAATCGTAACATATACCATTTTTTTTGTAAATACTTTTTTTCTTTGGATTTACCCGGTATTCACTAAAAATCCTGTTATATCAGTAGTTACAGAAGCTATTTTCTAAACAAATGAAATACGCTTCGAAATACTGTTAGTTCAATAATTTTCTGTATTCGTTTCTAAAATTTGGGGTAAATTCAAATTTTTTTCTTGATAAACTGGAATAGAATGAAAAGCATTAACAGGATTTTTGGTGGTTTACTTGAAATAAAATGAAGTTGATTTCCATAAAAAGAGATTGGCTTATTTTTTTTGCAATATTATTATTGGTGAATCGATAATTTTTTCTTTTAATCTAAACTATTTTTAATACAAATTTTATAATCAAGTTAGCCACGGCAGAAAATAAAAGAAGGGAGAAAAGTCTGATGGAGATTTTGCTTATTGTAATAGCTTCAATCGTATCTTACCTAGTTGTTCTTTCTCGGAAAACAGTTTTGACATAAAAAAAAGAAGGTCTCTCTATTTCTTATTTTACAAGTTTTGTAATGGTAATGTTTATTTTTAAAGTTCACTTAAAAATTATATGGGAACGAAAAGTAGATTTTAAATTTGTAATCTTTGTATTAAGATACGATATTCCGTTGATACTCTTGATAGAAGTTGCTAAAGATGAAATAGCTACCAAAGAGAACAAAAAAGAATACGAAAACAAAGAGTCTTTAGTTTCAAGGTTATTTAAGTCTAGAACTGTAAGACAAGAGTATGCCGATGTAGTTAGAAGACCAATGTATTGCATAAAAACAACTATCCAATGAAATGTAGCGACCCCAAAAAGTTAGACAAAAAATCTAACTTTTTGGGGTCACTTCAGAAGATAGCTATGCGCCACTATAACCATCTTACAATACTTAAGCGAGAAAACATATTTTTATTATTCAACCAAAGCAGTCCGTACGCACCATTGCTTCTCTTATGGAGCGCAGCCCTTCTACAATCTCTAGAGAACTAAAGCGTAATACAAAGAATGCAGCTTATTCTCCTGTCACTGCTCAGACCTTGTATTCCTACAGGAAGTAAAATTGTGGGCGGAAATTGATCTTGTCTAACGACAGAGTGTGGAAAATTGTTCGAAGGCTATTCGTAGAAGAACAATAGTCTCCCGAAGAAATCTCTCATCGATTGAAAAACGAACAGACAGGTATCGCTATAAGTCATACAACAATTTATCGCAGCATTTATAACGTTCTCTTTGAAACAGCGCTTATAAGCCAAGGGAATCGTGGACTGGTTCGTTCACTTAGACACCGTGGAAAAACCAGACACCTGTAAAGCAGAATTCGCATATTTTCGATTTGACATTCCAAGAGAATATAGTTTTAATTAATATAATAGCTTAAGTCCAACTAAAAAAGACCATGAAATTATTAGATGAGTTGAATTTCTTGATTCATGATCTTTTACTAAACGGCGGATTTTATAATGAACTTAGCCACCTAGAAAAATAAAAAAACGTCATCGCAACATTTCATGTATTATTGAGGTTCTTACACCAATCAATAAAGGATGAACTCACGATGACGCAAACTGAGAATACCACAGAATCACGCAAAGGAAAACACCTAAATTATCAAGAACGCTTAAAAATCGAAGCTTGGAAGCAATTGGACAAGCCTCTTTCTAACCGCGAAATCGCTAGAAAGCTTGGCCGAGTGCCTCAAACCATCCACACAGAAATCAAAGATGGTTACGTACGTCAAATTCGACGGCAAGTACAGAACGGAAAAACCTATGAATATGAGTCCTTCTGCTACTCCGCTAGCGCAGGACAAGCGGCCTACGAAAAAGCCCGCGAAAACTCCCGCAAACAAGCCAAATGGGTGAACGCCCCTGACTTCATGGCCTATGCCGACCATCAAATGGAAAAAGAGAAACAATCACCTGATATCGTGGTTGGTCGAGCGAAAAAGTTGGGCTTGTTTTCCCACGAGGATATTCCATGCACCACAACACTTTACAATTATATCGACCTTTGCTTGATGAAAACCCGAAATATCGACCTGCATCTTAAGCTGCGTCGGAACAGAAAAACACCGCGCAACCGCAAGAACAAAACGATTCTCGGTGAACTGATCGAAAAGCGACCGGACATTGTCACTACACGTGAACGCTTTGGTGACTGGGAAATTGATACGGTGAATGGACTGCGGGTAAAGGACGATCAGGCACTGTTAACCTTGACAGAACGCAAGACACGTTATGAAGTGATCATTAAGATTGATGGCAAAGCGTCAAATCCAGTCAACCAAGCAGTACAAACGCTAAAAGAAGCTGCGGGAAAACATTTTGACCTGTTGTTCAAGACGATCACTTCGGATAATGGAACGGAGTTTTCTGGATTATCCAACCTGCTCAAAGACATCACAGATGTTTATTTCACTCATCCTTATTCTTCTTGGGAGCGCGGAACCAATGAAAATCACAATGGCATGATTCGTCGGTTTATTCCTAAGGGAACCCGAATGTCTGACGTGTCGCTGGCTACCGTTCGACGAGTACAGGACTGGATGAACAACCTGCCACGAAGAATTTTAGGTTATGCAACACCTCGGGAATGCTTGTTGGAAGAGATGGCCCAACTATCCTTGACTACGTGAGCTCCCCTTACTAGGAAACAAAAAAATTGAATAACGAGAGAATTTCAATAAGTGGCTAACTTGCACTTGAAATTTGCGTCTTTTACTAAACAATAAAAAAATTTATGAGAATGGTAAAAATCTATCTGCTGCTCAAAAAAATACTAACTATTTTAAGAGGATATTATAGGAATAAAGAAATATTTCTTCTGGATGAACCTTTAGCTAATCTTGATGGGGACAATCAGAGATTAGTGATGAATGTTCTTATGAAATTAAAAAAAGAGAAAATTGTCATTGTTGTTGATCATTCATAGGAACTAGTTGAAGTTGCTGATCAAGAAATAGTAATAGAAGAGGAGTAACATTATGTATTTGAAGCAATTGAATTTCTATGGTGAAAGATACAATGAATTTCCTTTCAATCTTTCATTTTTAAAAAACTTGAATGAAATTGTATTTTCTAAAAACGTTACATTTATCACTGGAGAGAATGGGTCTGGAAAGTCAACTTTAATTGAGACAATTGCCGAGCTATTGGATCTAAATATGGAAGGAGGATCCAAAAATAATACTTTTGCTACATATGATTCTTACTCAAACCTAAGTGAAAAGTGTAGATTAATTAGATATCCTTCATATCCAAAGGATTTATATTTTTATCGAGCAGAGTCATTCTATAATCTGGTGTCTGATTTAGATTACTTAGGAGTCTCAGATGAATTATTTGATCAAAATTTACATAATTTTTCTAGAGGAGAATCCATCAAAAATTTGATAAAAAATAGGTTTTTTGGAAATGGCTTATACTTATTAGATGAACCAGAAACGGGTTTATCACTTCAATCGCAATTAGAATTACTTGTCATGATATACGACTTAGTTGATTCGAGTTCACAATTTATAATTTGTACACATTCTCCAATACTAATGATGTATCCAAATGCAGATATTTTAGAGTTTGATGACAATGGAATAAGCAATGTGACCATAGAAAAGTCAAAAATTATTGAACAATGGGAGATGGTTCTCAAAAGGAAAGAGGTATTTATTTCCCAGCTTTTTGATGGATAAAAAAATGTATAGTTTTTTTTAATATATGTAAGTAGAATGTGTGTATCAGAGCTGTCAGCCACAATATTTCTATGTGATATTTTGAAATCTATAAAATTGATACTTGAAAATTATAGTATAATATTTTTGTTAATTTTTAAGATAGCTCCTCAATTTTTTGAATACAAATAGTGTGAATTTTAGTGATATTATATGCTTTCATACCTCTATTAAAAACCAATAGTATTACGATTTTAATACTCTATGAAAGGCTATAACCAACTTGGAAATCAAGAGGAAGGGGTTGTTGGCTAATAACAAAATAGAAGCTAGGAACACTGTTATATAGGCATTCCCATCTTTTTTGGAGTGTGCCAGGCATGGCAATTATCTAGTAGATAAAGGGATTATATTTTTTAAGCAGTAAGAAGGTTGCTAGAATAGCCTTATTACTGCTTTTCACATTGTCATAGACTCGATAAAATACCAGAATATTATCGAAATGCAGTAGAAGTAGGATTCAGATTTAGTGATCTGTAATGAGTTTACCTAGATACAAAGAGGTGAGAGTGTATTATTGTTCCGCTCTCTTTCAGAACACACGAAAAAACATTGAAGAAATGGGAGATTCTCTTTCCTCTGGAGGAATACTTCTGTATTAATTTAGTGCTTTTTCTGATGCTAACCAGTTGGCTTTGGTTGAAAATTAAAAAACGCTCCTCTAATTGAATAGAGGAGCGAAAAGGAGTATTTACTCAAAGAGTAAAATGAAAAATAAAAAGGTTGTTGTTGGTTTAAAGATATATTACCATCATCTATTTCATCCGACCAATAATAACACTTTTTATTGAAATCTCTTAAGGTTTTTTTAATAAATAACAAGTAGTATATTATGATTTGTTGGGAAATACGCAGTTGATAGCATACAAATACCAATATTCCAGTATCTGTTCTTATAAAATTAAAACAGTAAAAAGCTTAGCATTACAGCAATTCTTTTCTCAATTCTTCATCTGTTTTCGGTGAAAGGTATTTTGGTGCAATATCTAAAACAGTAAATGCTCCAAAGTTTTGTTCATCGGCTAAACGGACACAAGCTCTTGCATAAGCAACTAAGACACTGGCAGTGAATTCCGGATTACTGTCCAGATATAAATTGTACTCAATCACCTGATTGCTGGACTTATGTGTTGTTCCTGTATGAAGAACGGTTCCACCATGAGGCATTGTCTTGTGGTCGCGGTTTAATTCTTCTTGAGAAATAAAATGTACTTCTGTATCATAATCTGAAAAATAGTTTGGCATGGAAATAATTTCTTCCTGAATTTTTTTTGCATCAGCACCATCTTCCAAGACGACAAAACATTCTCTAAAATGCTTGTCACGGGTGGTGAGAGATAATTTTTCGCCTGCTTTTAATTTTTCAATAACTTCAGTGTTTGGAATGGTATATTGCGTTGCATCAGCCACACCGGAAATTCTTCTCAATGCGTCAGAATGTCCCTGACTGACACCTTTACCCCAGAAAGTATTCGTTTCTCCATTTGGTAAAATGCTTTGTGCGTATAGACGATTTAAACTGAACAGTCCCGGATCCCATCCAGTTGATATAATTGAAACGGTTTGATTTACCTTTGCAATTTCATTTACTTTAGCAAAGTGTTCTGGAATTTTAGCATGTGTATCGAAGCTGTCAACAGTATTGAAAGACTGGGTAAACTCCGGAGTTTGAACCGGCAAATCGGTTGCTGAACCACCACATAAAATACAAACATCGATTTCTCCTTTTTTCTTCTTTAAATCATCGATATAGTAAGCTTTGGCTCCATCTGTTTCTACTTGTTCAGGAGCTCTTCTGGTATAGACACCAACCAGCTCGAAATCATTGTTTTGTTTTAATGCACGTTCAACACCTCTGCCTAAATTTCCGTAACCAATGATGGCTGCTTTTATCATTTGACACACTCCTTCCTATTTAAAATAAATTATACCAAAAAAGGATAGCTGACGAAAAGCAGCATTTAAATAAAAAGTACGGGGTCGGGACAAAAGCGATCAGCTCTGAGAATTAAGAAGGAATGTCCGAAGATTGTCAAGGAACACTATTCATAGAATGAATAGCTGTGAATTGTTACCTATCTGGAGGTCCTCATATTTTCAAGATAGTTCGGCTTAATTTCGAAGGGGTTACTCGTCGAAAAAAGAATTTTTGCTTTTGTACCGCTGTTTATTCAAGGGTAGACACGAATAGAGAGTGAAACTTTATTTCTGTCTCACTCTCTATTGTATTAAAAATTTTCAGATGCTCAGATGAAAATCGTCCTTTTTGAATTTACCTATTTTTCACTAAAAGCTCTATTATATCAAGTAGTTACAGAAGCTGCTTTCTAAACAAATAAAATACACTTCAAAATACTGTTAGTTCAATGATTTTCTGTATTAGTTTCAAAAATTTGGGCTGAATTCAAATTTTGAACTGTTGACAATTACTCTAGTTAGACTATAATAGTTTTCGCTCAATAGTCTAATTAGACTGGAATGGAAAATCTTCTGAAGTAGAAAAAAGACTAGTTGCAAATAAAAATTCTATTGTTGAATGATGTATTGGAGGAAAAACAGATGATAAAATCATTTTTGATGATCGGTCAGTCAAACATGGCAGGGCGGGGATTTCTTGATGATGTAGAACCGATTTACAATGAAAGAATAAAAATGCTGCGCAACGGAAGATGGCAGATGATGGCAGAACCGATTAATTATGATCGTCCAGTTGCAGGGGTAGGACTGGCAGGCTCTTTTGCTGCTGCATGGTGTCTGGAAAATCGGACAGATGAAATAGGCTTAATCCCCTGTGCGGAAGGCGGCAGTACGCTAGCGGAATGGGCTGTAGACGGGATTTTATTCAGAAACGCAGTCAGTCAAGCAAAGCTTGCTATGGAAAACAGTGAGCTGGCAGGGATTATGTGGCATCAGGGAGAGAGCGACAGTTATGGAGAAAGCTATAAAACCTATTACAAAAAGTTCCTGATTATTTTGGATACACTAAGAAAAGAGCTGAATGTACCTGATATACCAGTTATTATTGGCGGACTGGGAGATTATTTAGGACAATCTGGCTTTGGCAAAGGATGTACAGAATACAAACTGATAAACAATGAGCTGGAGAAAATCGCTTTTAAACAGCCAAACTGCTATTATGTTACCGGACAAAATTTGACTTGTAATCCAGATGGTATTCATATTGATGCAATTTCCCAAAGAAAATTTGGTTATCGTTATTTTGAATCATTCTCAAAGAAAAAGCATATTATGGATGTGTTAACCGATGAAGAGAAATTCATTAATCCGGACATAAACCGTGTATATACTAAAAATGAAAAAATTTATTTGGAAAGTATGGAGTTTGCACTGGGGAAAATTTCCTATGACACATTTGAAGCAAGAATGATTGCTGTGAATGAGGAGGGTGAATAAAAGTGATTCCTTTACTAATATTAGGCTTGCTAAAAGAGAATCCGGGTGCTCATGGTTATGAGCTTCTGGTACTGATGAGAGAACGAAACTATAAATATATTGTGAATTTTACAAAAGGGTCATTCTATTATAATTTGCAGCAACTGGAAGAAAAAGCACTGATAGAACGAATTGAAACAGAAGTAGCCAGTTCTTTAAAAGAAACACATAATTATATTTTGACGGACGCAGGAAATCACGAGTTTAATCTCTTGATGGAAAAATATGGCTCAAAAACAGACTATGTCAATTTAACTTTTTATGCTGCCATGTTGTTTGCAGAAGACTATGATCCGATAAAATTCAAGAAGCTGGTTCAAACTCAGATCAGTCAGACGAAAAAGAAAGTACAGAATATCGAAGAAGCATTGAAACATCGGGAAACAATTCTGCCTAGCTTTGCAAAGATGCTGGAGAATTCGCAGACACACCATCTTGTAAATATTCGGTGGTTTGAAGAATTACTGGAGGATGCAGAAAACATGCAGTAATGCAAAAAATGAAGAGCTGCTAAATAAAAAAGGGATAGGAGATTTTATTCGTTAATCAAGCTTCTATCCCATTGGTTTATGTACAGCAGTCTCAGTCAAAGGTTAGTTACTATTTCTAATAATTTCTGCTATTTCCTCTTTTGATAAATTTGTAATCGGAATAATTGGTTCCGGTGTTGTATAAGGACCTAGTTGTTTTTCATACCAGGCAACGTCAAACCATTGTCCGTTCTTAAATGCATTATTATGGTAGATCCCCATTTGCTCGAATCCAAGCTTTTCATGAAGCTGCTGACTTTTTCTGTTTGGCAGAGTAACTCCGCCTATCACTGTCTTAATACCCTGTTTTTTTAAAATAGAAATGAGAATTGTATAGAGTTGCATTCCAACTCCTTTGGCGGTTTGTTCCTTGTCCAGATAAATAGACAGTTCAGCGTTCCACTCGTAAGCTTTTCGTTCCATATGGCGATGAGCATAAGCATAGCCGATGATTTTTCCCTCTTCTTCACAGACCAGATAAGGGTAAGTTGTTGTAAAACTGTTGATGCGTTGGGTAAATTCATTTTTTGAAGGAAGAGCATATTCACAGGTGATAGGTGTGTCAATATATTGACTGTAAATACTTAAGACTGCTTCGATATCTCCCGGGGAAATAAGTCTGATTTTCATAGAGTCACTCCTGAATTTTTTATCTAATTTTAACGTAAACTATTAATAAATTCTAGTAAAAATAAATCAAAAAATTTCTTTGAAGTAAATGGGATGGAACGCTGTTGAGATAGGTTCTGAAATCAATTACCATAAATCTAAGAGGAAAGTCGTCAATATGAAGCGTTGTATTGTGCTCTTTGAAATAGTCTTTTATAAATGAACATTAAAGGTGGAAGCAATATGACTATTTCAGATAAAAAAATATATCCAAGAACAAATGATTTAGAAACAGCGTATTAAAGAAACAGCCATTTATAGGATATGTGTTGGATAGGAAATTGACCAAGGTACAACGAGTTGTATTACGAGGATTGTTTTGATCTATAGAAGAAATTCAGGTGCATATCACTGACCTGAACGACTATTTTGTCGAATATACCACCAAATAACAGGAGGTATTCGAATGATTACAAGAATTGCCGGGAGCCAGTGCATGAACAGCAGAGATTTTCATGGTAGAAGTTGGCTGGAATGCTCAAGCATTTTCTACGAAAGAATATTTAACGAGTTGGGCTGGACTTTGTCTTGGGAGCTATGAAAGCGGAGGCATTCGCAAAAAAAAACTAAGAGTGGGACAGAAATAAAGTTCTGAACTTTCTTCGTATCTATCTCCGAATAAACGGCGTGACAAACACTCATGAAGGCGGTAGCCCTCATGAGTGTTTGTCATAACATATACTTGTTTATATTAATGCCTTATTTTGGGGATAATGCATTAAAACAGATAATTATTTTTCCTGTAATATTTGCAGCCTATAAAGATAAACTACGAGAAGAAGTAGGTGCGTTTCACAGGTGCTTTCTTTTCATCGAGTAAATTTCGCTTATATATAATTGTGGGTGTATTTAAATTTGCTTTGTTGTCAGCAAATGCTGTTAAAGCATAGTATATTTTGTAGAAATTTTCAATGGGAGAGGTAAATTCATCATGCCATGGCTTAACATGTCCTGAATAATGAATGATATGAGGATGTTTTCTTGTTTCCTCATATTGCCTTTCTCCTTCAATAGTTGGATGCTTTTTTTCCTGATTAATAATATAGCTTTGAGCATTCCAGCTGGGATGAAGCGGCAGCCATTGGTCGTGAAGGATGGCATTCAGCGCATCCTGATCATGAAAACGAAGCTTTTCAGGATGATACTGGATATACTTCAGTACTTGTCTGGTTATATCTTTTTCAAGCCATGACTGGACATTAATCAGCATAAGTCCTGAATTAAAGTAAAGATCTGAGTCAGTCGAAATTCCCATTTTCTCAAATCTGTTATGAAAGCCGGCATCTTCAACAGCTGCCAAAGGATAATCCTTAAGATCGATCTCCCATAGATAGGAAAGGTCATCGACAGCAATCATATCACAATCTAAATAAAGGATTCTTTTTACATCCGTATCTCTGAAAAGCTCTGGAATAGCGATTCGATAGTAGGCAGTTTTTGGGATTCTTGAACTTTCAACAGCATTGGAAAAGAATCTTTTATTGATATGTAAAAGGTTTACTTGAGTGTTGTAGTGACTCAAGGTATCAATTAAAAGTTTCTTATTTTGTTTGTTAATATTATCATCAATTACATAAAATGCGTATTCTTCATTTGATTCTTTTCTGTTTTCTAAAATAGACACAAAGAGTGTGGTCATATGTTTTGTGAATCCTGAATTGCAGCAGGAAACAATAATTCGCTTTTCTCTATTCATTTTGAGACCTCTCCCTTCTGTAGTATACTTTCAGATAATTTCTTCATATAAAGATCCTGATAAGGATGGTTTTCCAGTGTATTCCAAGGTTTATCATGTCCGGTAAAATGAATAACAGCCGGATTCCGAGAACCTGCTTTGTAAAGCTTTGTATAATGTTCATTAGGAGCAGGGTGTTTTTCAAAAATCAGTGAACTTTGCATGTTCCATCTTGGATGAAAAGGAGCCCATTGCTCGTAGAGAACAGCATTCAAGGCATCCTGATCATGATAAATAATTTTGTCGCCATGATCTGTCAAAAATTGAATAGTCTTTTCAGTAATATTTTCCTTATTCCAGCGTTCTAAATTAATGACCATGACACCAGAATTAAAATAGAAGTTATTTGAATCAATACCCAGACGCTTTAGTGCTTTTGTCTGTCCAGGATCAATTACAGCACCGATTGTTTGATCGTGTAAATCTAAATTAAACAACGTAGTAATGTCATCGAGAATCAGTGTGTCGGCATCCAAATAGAGAACTTTGCACGTATCATCTGCAGGTAAAAATTTTGGCAGCGATATTCTAAAATAAGCAGTTGTAGTGATATGATCGCTAACTAAGAAATCCTTATATAAGCTGTGATCAACACTTACAAATTCAATGGATGCTTGATCCGAATGTAAATTAACTGTCTTGCGAAGCTGTTCCTTACTCTTATCAGAGATATCGTCATCAATTACATAAAAGTAAATCCTTGAGTTAGGATCATTGACATTGTCAAGTAATGTAGCAATCATCACACTTAAATAAGGAGCATAGTGCTCATCGGATGCGGTCACAACGGGTACTTTATAAAAGTCCATAAATATCTCTCCCCTTTAAGGTTTATTAAATATACATTAAATGCATTTCTTTTTTTTTGCAAAAGATACACGCTTTTGAATATAGTGCAGTAAATACAACTTTTAGGTATACTCGATGGAAGTGCTTGATCTTCCAGCTCTTTTTAATGAATGATAAAAAAGTATTTTGTTGTTAAAGGAAGACTAAATCTTTTAGACTTAGAATGAAGGTGATAAGCGAATTGAAATGATTTTCAGTTGCTTTAGTGCATCGGATTGATGATTTCAATTGAATCATTGACTTTTTCTGAAAAATGAAAGGACACAAGAGGAGCAGGAAAATAAATAGCAGGTTAAATGAACATTAATTTAGGGAACATAGGTGAATTAAATTTTGAGGACAAAATGGCTGCTGCTATTTCACTGGAATCTGCAGACGGCTTGTTGAATATAAATGGAAAGATTTTTTCTCATGCAACAGAGAGATTGGATGAAAATGAAAAGATTAGTGCTGATATTGATGTGGAAGTAGCTCAAAAGAAAATCGTTATTCAGGTGAACAGTATCATTGAGTATATTAAAAGTATACCAGTAATGTATGAAGCAATACAGAAAATTGACTCAGAAGAGGTTGAGCACATGACTTCATTTAATGTTGCAGAGCTGAATGTAAACATTATTGATGGAAAAAAAGAACAGTTCAAAAAAAGTTAGCTAAAGGATAAGAAGATGTAATTGTTCCTGCTAGTAAGGTTTCTGATAGAGAATAACAGGAGGAGAAAAGTATAGTATATTTGGTTTCAAAATTGATGTAATAAAACAGAAGTAAGATTCAAGAGCCTTTTGATTTTCTGCTATGTGCTGGGATCGAAAGTTTTTTTGTAGTGGTAATAGGGGAGTGTGTGCCTTTGTCATAATATAAATACTAATAAAGTTGACAGATCATCAAGACCTTGGTAAACTATGCTTAATATTTATTTGATATCAATTTGATATCAAAAAGAAGGCGGGGAAGAAAATGAATGAAGAATTGAAAAGTAAAGTTCCATCAACAGAAATAGAATTGAAGGCTCGTAATGGGATGCCGTTTTTACTCCTTAATATTTTGGGGATTATTCTATCAATCGCACTGTTTATCTTCGGCATTGTCTATTTAGAAAAAGAGTCATTTGTACTTGGAGGTATGATGCTGGGGCTTGCTATTTTTTACTGGTGTCTGCCAATGATTCTTTTATTCGCAGGGCTTAAAGTGATTCGTCCGAATGAATCAATGGTTATGACGCTATTTGGGCGCTATATAGGTACCTTAAAAGGGGAAGGATTTTACTTCGTTAATCCATTTACCACTGCTATCCCAGTTCCAGTGAATCTTTCAAATCAGGATGGTGTGAATATCCTCGAACAGGAAACTGCAGCTGCAAAAGGTGCAGCAGCACAAAGAGCTGTTACGAAAAAGCTATCATTAAAAACGATGGCACTAAGTAACAATAAACAAAAAGTCAATGATCAGCAGGGGAATCCAATCATTATCAGCATCGTTGTCATTTGGCGTGTAGCTGACACTGCAAAGGCGATGTTTGATGTAGATAATTTTGTAGAATATCTGTCTATTCAATGTGATTCTGCTTTGCGGAATATTGTGCGGCTCTACCCTTATGATGCTGCTGATAACGAAGATGCTAATGAAAAAAGTCTTCGTGGTTCCAGTCAGGAAATCAGTACAAAGCTGAGCGAAGAAATTCAGTCAAAAGTGGAGGTTGCCGGTTTGGAAATTTTGGAAGCCCGCATTACTCATTTGGCCTATGCGCCGGAAATTGCGGCTGCAATGTTGCAGCGCCAGCAGGCTTCTGCAATTGTTGATGCACGTCAGCTGATAGTTGAAGGTGCTGTTGGTATGGTGGAAATGGCTTTAAAGGAATTAAACGCTCAGGGAATTGTTGATCTGGATGAGGAAAGAAAAGCTGCAATGGTAAGCAATCTGCTTGTTGTATTATGTGGAAATCGAGACGCACAACCTGTTGTCAACAGCGGGTCATTGTATTAAACTTAACCTGTTCCTTATTGACTGCTAAGGAGGTCTGCTGTTATGGAAGGGAAAGAGCAAAAAGCAAAAAAGCAAGTGCCCCTTCGTCTTTCAACCGCACTGTATAATGAATTGGCGGCTTGGGCAGAAGATGAATTCCGAAGTGTGAACGGTCAAATAGAGTATTTGCTGACAGAAGCAGTCAAAAAGCGTAAACACTCCGGAAAAACAAAAGAGTAATTAAAGCAACACCAAATAATAGTGGGAAATATATGAAGTACGGGACTGTAACATAAGTATGTCTGATACCCCTAAAACCGGATAAACGGTATTCCAGTCTTTGTATGATTCGAGCATTCGTTAAGAAGCGTAGGATCAAGTTCTTACATGCCCCTCAGACATGCTTCGAGGATCGGAACGAAGTCCTTCAATTCTTAGTGGCTTTGCCATTTAGAAATTGATGAGATCGAAGTGAAGTGTAGTGTAGTGAGAACCGAAGACGCAGAAAAACGGATATAGCGTAATGTTTTGTCTCGAGAATCGTTAGACTCGTAGAGACACAGTTCTTCTACGTAATGTTTTGTCTCGAGAATCGTTAGACTCGTAGAGACAGCAGTTTTTCTCCGCTCCGCATACAGTTCTACTACATCAAGTGAGCTGGTTTCATTCAAGGAATACTTATCGAAACTATGCATACCATTCTGCTAAAGTACAAATATGAGCAGAAGTGGCAAAGTAGAACTAGCACTTGTCGGTCCTAATCTGTGCCGAGTAATCGCAGGCAACATCTCAGAAATAAGGCGAACGATACTGAAACTATGAGCAGCTCCAGGGAGGTGTCAAGGAACACTATTCATTTTATGAATAGTGTTCCTTGACAATTTTCGTATATTCCGACGTATTGTCATAAATCACTACGATTGACTTGACGATTGACTTGTCAGAGTAGATGATACCTGCTTGGTTCTTGAGCTAGAACACTTCTGCTCCTGCGGTTACTCGTCGCAATTAAGTTCGTGCAAGTGCTCCTGCGGTTACTCGTCGCAATTAAGTTCGTGCAAGTGCTCCTGCGGTTACTCGTCGCAATTAAGTTCGTGCAAGTGCTCCTGCGGTTACTCGTCGCATGGAGCAGCTTTGTCACAACCTCGTACTTCATTTTTGTATACTTTTTCAGGTTGCCGTTTTTCTTTAAATACTAAACATTCTCCTTATTCCAATAGCACAATTCTATTGGATGAATTGCTCACTACGAACAACATTTTTTATAATGAAGGAAGCGTTAGTAATTACTGGGTATCTTTTCATTTTCTGCTTCTTACAACTCCTTGCAAACACTTAGACTGGTTTTTAACATTTCTTTGATTTTGTATCAGTTTTCGGTTGACGAAAGTCTTTATTAATGGAAGAATGTTATGGGAAAGACAAGGAGGAGACTTAGTGAGGAAGATTGGATTTGATTCAGAAAAATATCTTACAGAGCAGTCCCAATATATATTGGAACGTGTGAACCAGTACGATAAATTGTACTTGGAGTTTGGCGGTAAATTAGTTGACGATAAACACGCTAAAAGAGTTCTTCCAGGTTTTCAGGAGAACAGCAAAGTCAAGCTGCTCCAAAAGCTAAAAGATCAGGCAGAAATCTTGATTTGTCTTTATGCAGGAGACATTGAAAGAAATAAAATCCGCGGCGATTATGGAATCACCTATGATATGGATATTCTTCGACTAATTGATGAATTGAGAGGATACGGTTTGTTTATTAACAGTGTAGTAATTACCCGTTATAATAATCAGCCGGCAACGAAAGTGTTTATCAATAAGCTCGAGCGCCGCAATATCAAAGTATATAAACATGAAGCAATCGAAAACTATCCTTTAAATGTTGAAAAAATTGTTTCTGAGGAAGGTTTTGGTAAGAATGAATACATTGAAACTGAAAAGCCGATCGTTATAGTGACTGCACCGGGTCCGGGAAGCGGTAAGCTATCTACTTGTCTTAGTCAGCTCTATCATGAAAGTAAAAAAGGACATAATGCAGGGTATTCTAAATTTGAAACATTCCCTGTTTGGAATGTTCCGCTGAAGCATCCATTGAACATTGCTTATGAAGCTGCTACTGCAGATTTGGGGGATGTCAATATGATCGACTCTTTCCACTGGGATTACTATCAGGAAATGGCTGTCAATTATAATCGGGACATTGAAACATTTCCTGTTATAAAGCGGATTATTGAAAAAATAACCGGTCAGGAATCTGTCTATAAATCTCCAACAGATATGGGCGTTAACAGAATAGAATCTGGGATTATTGATGATGAAGTGGTTCAAGAAGCCTCTCGTCAGGAGATCATTCGACGCTATTTCCAAATAGAATGTGATTTTAAAAAAGGACTGGTGAATGAGGAAGCAGTCAGCCGTATCAGTCTGATTATGGAGGAAGTCGGTTTAAAACCGGAGGATAGAAAAGTTGTTACGCCTTCACACGATTATGCAGCAACATTCGAATCATCTACGACTGATCCAATTGCAGTGATTGCACTGGAATTACCGTCAGGAGAGATTATTACCGGCCGAACTACATCGCTGATGGAAGCTTCTGCATCGGTTATTTTGAATGCGATTAAGACATTGGCAAATATTGACGATGACATTCATTTACTATCACCAATTACACTGGAAACCATTCAACGATTGAAGAAGAATGAAATGCATATTTCAAACAGTTCTTTGACAATCAGCGAGGTACTGATTGCTCTTGCGATCAGTGCAGTTACTAACCCTACCGCACAGAGGGCTTATGAAAAGTTGGCAGAGCTGGAAGGAGCACAAGGGCATTCAACTGTTCTGCTGGGCAAAAGTAATGAACAGACATTGAGGAAATTAGGCATTGACATTACCTGTACACCTGCCTATCCATCAGAACAACTCTATTATCAATAGAATTTGAATAGGTTTGAATGAAAATAGATAAGTAAGAGGTTGTGCCAGTCTTTGCTTGTCTGAAGAGGGTATACAAGACGTGCCAACGCTTTTCTAAATAGATGCATTTGTATTGAATCGAATATTGTGAGACTCGTAGATACAAGGATTTTCTTTATTGTAGGAATATCTAGTGAAATTGTCAGTTCTGCTTCTAACCTAAGAAATGTACATTCAGCATGGGAGAACAACTCGGTAGAAAACACCAAGTTGTTCTCTTCTGTTAAGTGGAACAGCTGCCAATTAAGGATGAATGTTTACACATTCAAAGATTGTCATCTGTATACCATTCCACAAAGCATACAAGTTAAAAATTTTCTATCATTGAACATCATTTATAGAATATTTTTTATGTAATTTATATTTTGGTCAGAGCACCAGCAGCAAGTTGGCAGGATGGCATGAAACGCTCTGATTGAGATAGACAGGTAAAACATTTATATTCATATTGAAAAAGTTTGATTCCTTTTTTTGAAGAAATCAAACTTTTTATTGTTATCACTAAGGAATTAAAAAAAATTGTTCAAAAAAGTGAAAAAATTAATTTTTAGTGTAACCTTTTACCAAGTTATAAGGTATTATATATATATACTGATGTGAAAGCGCTATTTGAAAAGACATGTTATTGTTGTTATTTGTTAGTTAGCTGCAAAGTTTTTTTATTTGCTTCAATTATCAGTAAAAAATATTAATTACCCAGAAAAGGAGAAAGAAATGAAAAGTAAGAAAATGGTTAAATTAACACTGGTGACACTGCTGGCACCAACATTATTAAATGCTCAAGTTGCATTGGCAGATTCAGTTGAACAGACAGCAGGTTCAACAGCAACAGCTGTTTCAGAAACAACTGTACCTGCTGTTGAGGAAATTACACCTGCAGCACCTGTTGCAGAGGCTCCGGTGGCGGAAGAGGAAGCAGTAGTGGAAGAACCTGCCGCTGAAGAAGCTGCACCTTCAAATGAACTTCCATCAGTTGAGCTGCCTTCAGCAGAACTGCCTCCAGTAGAACTGCCAGGAGCTACGCCTGCTGAGCCTGAAGTACCTGGTACAACTCCTGATGTTGACATTACGCATATTCCACCAGTTCCTAGTGAAGCGGATGCACCGATAATTTCAGTAGTTCCAATTAAAACAATCAGATTGGGTAAAGCATTTAATCCTCTGGAAGGTGTATATGCTTTCGATAATGTTGATGGAAATATTTCATCTAAAATAGTTGTAACAAGTAATAACGTTAATATTAATGTAGAAAATGAGACTCCTTATACTGTTACTTATTCAGTAGAAAATTCTGCTGGTAAAGTAACTACGGCAACAACGGCTGTCTATGTTGTTGATGACAGTTATTATGGCATGCTGGATGTGTCAATTTCAGATTTCACAGTTGCACAAAATGGCGATTTCATAACTGAAATCACAAATCGTATAGTTGTAAAAAACCCAGATGGCAGTATAACTGATCCTTCTGAATATCATCTCTATACTAGCGGTTCTGCTGGCGGAGGAGATGTGGGTGATTACCAACTCTCTGTCGTTGTAGAATCCTTAAAATACGGAACTTTTGCAGAGACAACAGTAAATATTAAAGTAATTAAAGGAATTTCATTGGAAGCTTCAGATCGCACTGTTTTCTTGGGTGATACATTTAACCCATTAGAAGGTGTGACTGCAAATGAAATTAAAGCGGACGGCTCTACTGTTACTTTAGGAGCCTATGATGGAGCTTCTGATAAGGGAATTGCTGTTTATGGAACAGTTGATACAACAACACCAGGAGACTACCCAATCACTTACTCAGCTAAAACAGCCAGTGGTGTTGTTGAAAGAAAAACAGTAACCATTACAGTTGCAGCAAGTATAGTAACAATTACTGCTGAGGATGTAACTATCATGCAGGGCGAAGCATTTGATCCATTAGCTTATGCAAGTGCAACAGACGAAAAAGACGGTACACTTGCAGTAACAGTTACTGCAAACGATGTTGAGGCAAGCACTACGGGAACATATAATGTGACTTATGCAGCAACTAATTCTTACGGAACAACTGAAACAAAAACTATTACAGTAAATGTAGTTGAGAGAACAGCAACTATTACTGCTGCAGATCAGGAAGTTTTTGAAGGTCAGGAAGTTACATCTGATATGATTCTAGGGTGGGCAACAGTGACAGATCCTGTGGATACAGACCTTGCGGTTTCTTATACAGTTGTTGAAGGTGATATTGATACATCTGTAATAGGTGCTGTTTATACAGTGGATTACTCAGTAACCAACTCTGCAGGAAATACAACAACTGCACAAATCTCTGTAACAGTTATTGAAAGAGAAGTGACAATTGAAGCTGCTGATCAGACTGTTGAAATCGGTACAGCTGTTACTGATGAGATGATTCTGAGCTGGGCAACAGCAAGTGATTCAGTTGATGGAACAGGTTTAGCAGTTACAGATTTTACAGTACTTGACGGACCAATTGATACAACCGTACCGGGTATATTTACAATTGAATATTCATTTACAAATTCTATTGAGAATACTGTGACAAAAACAATTACACTGAATGTCGTAGATTCAATCGAACCGACAATTTCTGTTGAAGATAAGGTTATGTATGTTGGTGATAAACTGACTGAAGATATGATTCTTGAGTGGGCAGTGGCTGAAAATGCTGAAGCTGTTGGTTTTGAAATAGCAGGTGATCCTATTATGGTTAAGGCTTCGGACAGTACGTTGGTTGAAGCCGGCGTACACACCATTCGCTTCTATGCACTACGCGGAGAAAAAATGGCGGAAACAACAATGACTCTGACTGTAAAAGATAAAGAGGTTGTAACACCGGCTGATCCAGCAGCTCCTGATGCAGGAAATGAACAAAAAGCTGTTAAAACAGAAGCCATTAAGTCTTCAGAAAAAGAATTACCAAAAACAGGGGTTAAAGAAAGCAGCTTCATGTCCGCCATTTCAGGTATGATTATGGTAGCTGGTGCTTATTTCCTGAAAAAGAAAAAAGATAAAGAAAATAATTTAGACTTGTTTTAAAAATGATAGAAGAATAAACTGATTTTTGGTGAAGGTTTCTTATTAATTAAGGCAGGATTTGCATTTAGGCAAATCCTGTCTTTTGTTTGTCTGGCAGGGTCAAATTCTAAAGGTCAAAGTCCCTGATTACATCCAATTAACGAAAAGTCCTTAGTTGAAAACAAGGGTATCTATAGTGACGTGGAAACTGAAGGAAGTTGTAGACAAATCTCTGTTCCAACGAACAGGAATCATATAGAAAGCAGGGGTTGAGGAGAGGACTGCAAAAGAAGTTGAAGCCCAATAGTTACTGGGTCAATCAAACGATGTAAATGTGACGGATAGATGGGGAGGAAGAGTTTGAGCTTTAATCCCATATCTCTGTACCAAAAGTCTTCAGTGGTAGAAACCCGGAATGTGAGAAGTTAGCCAAAATTCTTTTTGTCCCTGCGGTTATTCCGCAAATATAAAGACTGTGATGAGTAATCACAGGAGCGGATACTATAGTAATGAAGGCAACTAGCGAAAGCTGGTAAAAGTGAAAGGCTGAACAATTTTATTGTTAGGAAATTTCAATTGGGAGAAGAAAAAAGGACACTAGCAGAATACGAGAAAGAAGGGAGTAACACACATGTATACAGAAAACAAATAATTCAAATTCTAGAACCAGAAAATCTAAAGGAAGCAATGAAACAAGTGAAGCGAAAACAACGAGCTACTCCTTGTTTTGCTATATGATTTTTCGCTCATTTGAATAATTGATTCCTATTTGAGTTGCAGTCAATGCTTGTATGTTGGACCAGATTTTCATGAAAATAGATCGTTGTAAATTTTCTCGAGAAAGTCATTCTCTATGTTAGAACAGCTTCTTTTTAATGAAAGATGAATATTCTGTTTTCTTTTATGTAATACTAATGTTTTACAATATAATCACACACTTTAAGAGGGTAGGGAAAAACTAAAAAATTGCGAAAAAAATAAATTTTTAATACAGGTTCAGTACAGGTTTGGATGTTATTATTTCTATTATATGAGTTTTAGGAGGAGTTTCCATGCGTGTTTTAATGGTTGAAGATGAAAAATATATGGCGAAAGCTGTTGCCGAAATATTAAAAAAAAATCATTATACTGTGGATTTAGTACATGATGGATCAGAAGGGCTTGCTTACGCACGTTCGTCCATTTATGACATAATTATATTAGATATTATGTTGCCTGGAAGAGATGGTCTAACAATACTCAGTGAAATTCGAAAAATCGGAATTGGTACCCCGGTAATTCTATTGACTGCAAAAGGGCAAATTGAGGACAAGGTTAAGGGCCTTGATTTTGGAGCAGATGATTATCTTGCAAAGCCTTTTCATACCGATGAGCTTTTAGCACGTTTGCGTGCTCTACACCGCAGAAAGCCGGAACTATGCAACAATGGTGTGATTACTTTTGGAGATATTGAATTTTCGCCTCATACGCTTGTGTTGAAATGCGTTAAAAATGAGACTATGCTTAAATTAAAAGAAGGGCAGCTTTTAGAACTTTTAATTGATAATAGAAATATCGTGGTTTCAAAGAATACTATTATTGAAAGAGTTTGGGGGTATGATACTGAAGCGGAGGACAATCATGTGGAAATCCACATATCACGTTTACGCAAACAATTAACGCGAGTCAAATCACGAATATCTATAAATACCATACGTGGAGCCGGATACACGTTAACCGGAGGGGAATAAAAAATGTTTAAAAAGCTACGCAATAAATTTTTGGTTTTGAATATACTTGTTACATCAATTGTGATGTTGACCGCTTTTTGCGTTGTTTATTTGACCACATACAGAAATACCCAGTCAGAAATTGAACAAAAGCTCAATAATGTGACAGGATCGTTTACCGTTAGTGAATCGGAATCTCCAGAAGATTCTGGTGTAGATTTGTCGGGCAAAAGCGTTGATGAGAAACGGGTTACTTCATTTAACAAGGTCACCTCCGACTATGCTCCCTCGTTTATTCTCACTGTTGACAAGTTTGGAAATATCTTGGAAATAAATAGTTTGATTGATATATCCGGCACTCAATATGCCGAGGCTGCAAGTATTGCATGGGAAGAAAATAACGATTCCGCTATTGTTATAGCAGGACGTACATGGAGGTATAAAATTGCACCTTTGCAAATTACCCATATACAAAATGGCGAGCAAACAAGATTTGAATCCGAAGACCAGTTTCAAATCTTGTTCTTAGATGTTACTGATATGCAGAAGAATTTAAGTAACTTAGCAATAACCTTTTTACTTGTAGGAATGGGAATGTTGGCTGTTATTTTCGTTATCAGTATCATTTACGCCAATCGTGCCATCGAGCCTATCTCGGAAAGCTGGGAAAAGCAGAAGCAATTTATAGCCGATGCATCTCACGAATTAAAAACACCATTGACTACTATCATGACCAATTGTGATGTTTTAGAAGCCAATGAGGATGAAACCATCAAAAGCCAAAAGGAGTGGCTTGGTTATATTAGAATCGGTACTGATAGAATGAGTAAACTTATAAATAGACTTTTAACTCTTGCAAAGATAGAGGGAATGGAGACCAAAACCGAAAAGCAATCTTTTGATATATCAGCGATGATTCATGAGGTTATGCAGTCAATGGATGCCGCCGCTGCAATCAAGAATTTACGAATAGAACGAAGAATCGAGTTTGCTGGGGATATTTATGGGTATGTGGATTTTCTCCGTCAAGTATTTATTATACTATATGAAAATGCAATCAAATATACGGATGAAAGCGGCAGTATTGAGATAACGGTACAGAGGATGAGAAACCGTGTATCCTGTACAGTGAAAAATACGGGAAAAGGAATCTCTGCAAAAGACCTCCCCCATGTTTTTGACCGCTTCTACCGTTCTGATACTGTACGAAGCAATGATGAAAATAGTTATGGACTTGGATTATCTATCGCTAAAAGTATAGTGGAACAGATTGATGGGAAAATTACCGCTAAAAGCATGGAAAATGAATGGACTGAATTTACTTTTACATTTGAAATCTAAAACATATCTGATATTTTATCCTTTTTCCAGTACCTCGGAGTCGAAAAGTATTTTTTACTTTTCGACTCCGAGGTGTTTTATTGGTAAGTTTTTTTTGAAATTATTTTCAGAGAATTCTAAATTTTTTATTTCAGTACAGGTCCATGCAAGGTTCGGATATCAAACTATTAACCATAGCAAGGCAGCAGCTATGGAAAGCAATTGGTATTGACAAAACAAACCAAAATTAGAAAAGGAGTTTATGAATATGTACATTGTCAAAAATGCATTACAAAACCTTGTTCGCAACCGTGGACGAAACTTGATGATTGGTGGAATCATTTTTGTCATAATCGTGTCAGTGGTAACGGCTCTGATGATTAACAACACCGCAAATGGTGTAATAACTGATTATAAAACACGATTTGGCTCGGAAGTCAACATTTCGCCTAATATGCAGAGGGTGCAAGAGGAAGCAATGAAAAATAACACAGGTGATAATCTTATAATAAGACAACCTAAAATCAGTTCGGAGGATTTAATTAAATTCGGGGAATCGGATTATTTACAAAGCAGTATTTATACCGCAACTACTAAAGGCAACAGTGACCAGTTAAACCCTATCGATAAAGAAAAAGGTACGGGCGGCGGTCCATCTCTCAGCTCTAAAACCGAGGGAGGAGATTTAATAACTGAGCAAGTCGGCAGGAATTATTACCACAAAATTATGGCAGGAGATTATATGGATTTTGAAAACGGCCTGCGTGAACTTACTACTGATAGCAGTTATCCTAAAAATAGAGATGAATGTATAATCAGTAAAGAACTTTTGGAGAGCAGTGGACTTAAAATTGGTGATACAATTACGGTTACTTCTGCACTGGAGGAAGTAGGGGATACTCCCGAAAATTCAAATTATACTGATATTGAATGGAAAATGACTATTGTTGGGACTTATACCGATATCACCGATGAATACAGCGCTGGTATGATGGAAAATGCTTATGCTAACCGCCGTAATGAAATTCTGACTACTTTTGAAACACTGAGTGAAAAAATTGTGGATGGATTGTTTGGGATTGAAGTGGCTGCAAAATATTATCTTAAAAATCCTGATTTGCTCGATGCTTTTACTGCTGAAGTTAAGGAAAAAGGACTTGAAAGTGTGTTTGATGTTACAACCGACTCAAGTAGCTACAGCAAGGTAGTCGGTCCTGTTGAAGGACTGAAAAATATATCAGTCACTTTTGTTATCATTGTACTTGCTTTTGGAGCAATTATCTTAGCATTGCTTTCTTCTATCGCTATCCGTGAACGTAAATATGAAATCGGTGTTCTTCGGGCAATGGGTATGAAAAAATCTAAAATCTTAGCAGGGCTTTGGTGTGAAACCTTAGTTATAACCACGATATGTCTGATTATCGGGCTTGGAGTTGGCGGTCTTGCTGCACAACCCGTAACTAACATGATGCTGGAGCAACAGGTTGCGGCAGCTGAAGAAGCTGCAAACAATAATAATATTTTGTCGCCAGGTGCATCATTAACACAAATAGGGGGAAATCCTGATGAATCCAATACACAACCACTTAAAAATCTTGATATTTCTCTTGAACTTATGACGATTATTGAAATTGTGGGGATAGCACTTCTATTATCTTCACTATCCGGTATTATCACTACAAGAAAGATTGTAAAATATGAACCGATTAAAATACTCATGGAAAGGAACTAGGTGAGAAAAATGACAAACGTATTAACACTGAACAACGTGACCTATCAATATGAGGATACAAAAAAGAATGTATTAAAGGGCATTGATGCCGCTTTTGAGAAAGGTTATGTTTATACTATTGTAGGTAAATCGGGGGCTGGTAAATCCACACTGCTTTCTCTTATTTCAGGATTAGATACAGCTACAAGCGGTGAAATTTTGTGCGGAGATATGAGTTTGAAAAAAATTGATAGAGACAAATACCGTGCTGAGAATGTTGGCGTTATTTTTCAAGGATATAATCTCTTGACGAATGCAACTGCGGTACAGAATATTGTATTGTCAATGCACATCAGTAAGTCTCATGAAAAAGATAAAAAAACTTATGCCTATAGATTGCTTGAAAAGGTAGGTATTGATAGGGAAACTGCAGACCGTAAAATTCTTAAGATGTCTGGTGGCGAACAGCAACGAGTGGGCATTGCGAGAGCTTTGGCACATAATCCTGCTATACTCATTGCCGATGAGCCTACTGGAAATCTTGATAAAGATACTGAAAAAGATATTTTGAATACTTTCACAGCCTTGGCACATGAAGAAAATCGCTGTGTTATTATTGTGACCCATTCACGAAAAGTGACTTCTATTGCTGATGTGGTATATGGTATACAGGATGGACGGCTTAATGTAATAAAGCAAAGAAGGGAGTCGTAGCAGATGAATGGAAATAATGATAATGAAGGGTATGCATTGGACGAGTTTTTGGATGAAACTCCGGCACAACCGTACCTGTACTCTAATCCCTCGCAGGGACAGCCCTATCGCTATCCTAAAGATGTATCGATGAAAAAGAAGAGTCCAGTTATTCTCACTCTGCTTTGCGGTATTTTTATTACTGGTATTGCAATGTTCGCTTTTCAAATTTGGAGATATTTAGACAATAATGGCAGTCAAATTCCGCAAAATCAGCCAAGTTACGGACAGCCGTTTCAAAATGGGGAGAATACTTATGGGAATAGGGATAATGATACGTATGGGGCATATGGCCCGAATCATAATGGCGGCGAGGCTGATGGTGGTGAGCAATTTGGGCAATATCGGGCAGACGATGGCACGGTGATACAATTCCGCATAAACGACGGAAGAACTGAATACTCCACGGATAACGGCAAAACATGGAGCGAAACTTCACCAGAAGGAATGCCGCCTTTACCATGAAAATAAATGATGACCATAAAAGGATAACTACCCTTGTATATAGAAAAATCTAAAGGAAGCAAAGAAGCTGAGTAATGGAATACAATAAAAGTATGAAGAAATATTTTTCTGAAATGCATAGCTATTGATCAGAAAATTTGCAATTGATAAATAATAATCGTTTATTTCTAATAATCTGCCATCAATAAAAGTGTGTAGGAAATAGCAGAGAAATTTTTGATTCAGAACATAAACGATATGATTTTCACTGTTATTTTTTCTAGACTTTTGTACTGGTAAAGGAGTCGTTGGCGTGGACAGATACGAAGTTTCAAATTTGGGGGATGTGTTTTCTTCTATAATTCTCAAAGAAGAGAGGACCAAGCGAACCCCCGCCAGCTATCACTAGAATAATTAAAATATAAGTTAAATTGTCTGGCGAAGAAATGTCGGGATAGGTGTACAACATATCGTGCAGAGAAAATCAATCAGCTACTCAGTGTTTTACTGGTGGAGGGTGAAGAAAGTCTGGACAATTTTATTTCTGAAGAATTGAAGGTTGAGGAGTACAATGTAATTCATGCCTAAGACGGAGTAGAAGCATTGGGGCTTTTTAACGAGCATCAGGAAGAGCTGACCTGTTTGTGAAGTAAAAATAGAGGCTAAAACGGAAGCTGTGGCGAAAAAAGAAGAATGTCTGGATTTTAGATGAGCAGAATGGTGCGGAAAGAAACAACCAATAGCTTGATTTGGATGAGATTATGATATCGGTAAAGCGATGGTTGTCGCTGTGAAAACAGCAGGATAGGACGAAGTAATCAAAGGGTCTCTTGAAAGAGATCGGATAACTATTTACTGGAAAGTAAAAGATCAAAACGGTCGTTCAGAAGCTTTTGTGAAAATAGATGTGAAAACAGGCGATAGTTTAGAAATAGAATTAGATAACTAACATTAACTTACGCTTGAAAAAACAAAAGAAACTATAAAAAGCAGCCGTGAAAACTTTTCATAATAGAAGGTTTTCCGGCTGCTTTTTTTTAAGATAGACTAGAGCAAAATAGATAATCTCTTTGTAATTTTTCATGCCTCTTCCCTAAGTATTCCCGATTGAATCAGGTCCTGTTTTTTCTTCAAATCCTTCAGATTTTTTTGAAATTCTCTGGCGTACAGCATGGAGAAAAGTGTATCCAGAATATATTCAAATGAAACTTGAGATGAAAATGTTCCGATTTTAACAAAATCATATTCGTCCTGTATCGTAATAATTGGCAGAGAAACCTGTTTGACTAAAGGTGATTTATTGTTCCCTGTCAATAAAATACTGGGAACCCTTTCCTGTTGAAAATAGGAAAGGATACGATGATATTTTTCGTTCCTCCCTGCATAAGAAATAAAAATGGCACAGTCTTTTTTTGTTAAACTTGCTGCATTCCAGGATTCATCTGAATACTCCTCAGCAATAATGACAAATTTATTTATTTTAATCAGTTTATTTTGAAAGCTCCGTGCCCGGAGCTGCGAATCACCTTTGGAAAATAGAAAGACTCTTTCTGCGGAAGAAATCATTTCAACCGCATTATTAAGTGTTTTGTCATCTAGCTGAACAAAGGTTTTTCTTACTGCATCCATGGTTAGATCAGCCATTTTCTTGGCAATAACCATTGGAGGATCATTTGGCTCAAAAGGAAAATTAACATTCACAGGTCCAGGTTTATGCAATTGACTGTGAACAACAGCTGAAACAGCCAGTTTAAATTCCCGGAACCCATTGCAGCCGATTTTCTTGCACAATCGAATCACTGCTGAATGTGAAGCATACGTCAGCTTGGCCAAATCTGCTATATAAATCGTTGGGATATCGGCTGTATTTTGTAAAATATAATCAGCTATTCTCTTTTCTGTTACAGTGAACATTTCCTGATCTTTCAGTTTATCAATCACTAACATACCAATTCCTCCCTGATGCTGTTTATTGTAACGCATTTTGGTTGTTTGGGCGACTGTTTTCAGTTAAAGATGTTCAATATCTTTGAACATTATGTTCAAGAATTTGCTGGTGTTTAGCAAAATTATGAAAATGATGACCTGTTTTATATGTTTGTCTTATCAAATCAAAGAATGCAGCTATAATTAAAAGTGCAAGTAAATGACAGGAGGAATTTCAATGTTAACAATCGCTTATATAGGAAATGGGAAAAGTACCAATCGCTATCATTTACCATTTTCAACAAAACTAACAGATAAAATCAAGGTTAAGACAATTTATTCGCCGAGAGAAAGTACTGCTTGGGCAAAGCTGCCGGGTGTGCATTACACTACAGAGATTAATGACATCTTTAGTGATTCTGAGATTCAGCTGGTTGTGGTTTCCACACCAAGCAACCTCCACTTTCATTATGGAAAGATGATCTTAGAGCATGGTAAGAATGCGCTTGTTGAAAAGCCATTTACTGAAACTGCTGAAGAAGCAAGAGAGCTGTTTGCTTTAGCTGTAGAAAAAGGTTTACTTGTTCAATGCTATCAAAATCGTCGTTTTGACTCAGATTTTCTGACAGTTCAAAAAGTGATCGAAAGCGGCATTCTGGGTGACATATTAGAAGTGGAAATGCATTATGATTATTTCCGTCCAGAAGTTCCGGAAAGTGTAGAAGCATACTCCAAAAACTCAAGCTATTTGTATGGTCATGGCTGTCATACTATTGATCAGGTACTGTCCTATTTTGGGAATCCGGACAGTATCCGCTATGATGTTCGTCAACTGCTGGGAGAAGGTCGGATGAATGACTATTTTGATCTGGATTTTTATTATGATGTGAAGAAGATTTCTGTTAAATCGAGCTACTTTAGATTGAAGGAGCGACCAAGCTTTGCAGTGTATGGTAAGAAGGGAACTTTTGTGAAGCAGACGAAGGATCGTCAGGAAGAGCATCTAAAAATGTTTTATATGCCTGAAAATAGTGATTTTGGGATTGATTTACCGGAGCATTATGGTATTCTGACTTATATTGATGAAAATGGTGTGTACCATGAAGAAAAAGTAGTATCCGAGGTGGGGGACTACAGTCGTGTCTATGACGGGTTGTATGAAACAATCATCAATGGAAAAGAAAAAGTGATCAAGGATGATGAAACAATCCGACAACTGGAAATACTTGAAGAAGGAAGCAAAATGATTCAGAAATAATCAGTAATAGAAAAGGAGCTGTATCTATGAAACTGGCAATTCTCGGAGCGGGAATGATTGTAAAAGATTTTTTGACGATGGTGGGAGCAATACCGGAAATAGAATTAAAGGCTATTGTCGGAACAACAAGAAGTATAGAAAATTTGCAGAATTTAAAAGAAAACTATGGGATTGAAGCGATGTATACGGATTTTGACCATTGTCTGACCGATAATTCATTTGATACGGTCTATGTAGCTCTTCCTAATCATTTGCATTATGCATACGCTAAAAAGGCCTTGGAACATGGGAAAAATGTTATCTGCGAAAAGCCATTCACTTTGAGGCTGTCTGAGCTGGTGGAGTTGAAGGAAATTGCGCACGCAAATGACTTGATACTGATTGAAGCAGTGACTAACCAGTATTTAGCAAACTATCAGGCGGTCAAAGACGCTTTGCCGAAGCTAGGTGAATTAAAAATTATTGAATGCAATTATTCTCAGTATTCATCACGTTACGATGCGTTTAAAGAAGGGACAATCCTGCCTGCTTTTGATCCCAAAAAAGGCGGAGGGGCACTGATGGATATCAATATTTATAATATTCATTTTGTGGTTGGATTGCTGGGAATGCCGGAAAGTGTTCAATATAAAGCAAATGTTGAACGGGGAATCGATACATCCGGGTTATTATTTTTGAATTATCCGAATACAAAGGTTGTCTGCATTGGTGCAAAGGATTCTGCTTCAGCGATTCGCTCGACCATTCAAGGGAATCAGGGGTCAATGATAATTAATGGACCTACAAGTATTATCAATCAGGTTGAACTGCAGGTGAATAAATCTGAAGCTCAGGTTATTGATCAAAAACTGGGAGAGCATCGTTTGTATGAGGAGTTTTGGATCTTTAATCAGGTCATCGCTGCACATGATACTAAATTTGCGGAAAGAAGGCTGGAGCACAGTCTGAAAGTAATGGAAGTCGTTGAACTTGCTTTGGAAGATGCAGGGATTCAATTAGGCTGAAATGATAAGAAAAAAATCATTTATAAAAAATAATCTGCAAAAAAATTGCGGTCATCGGACAATGAAAGATTTAATCTTTATTGTCTGATGACCCTTTGTTCTATTCAGTCGAAAAGAATAGGGGCTAGTGGTTCAATAGTCAAGACTATAAGAGCAGCACAGCCCTAGCCGAGAACTGTAGTTCAGAGTGGGCGTTTATATCGTTTACCCATGATTTTTTAGGGCAAGTGAGGGATCATGAAAATAGGTAAAGTAATATTCAAAAAGGGCTGGGAATAGATCAATAGATTGCAGAGTGCTGTTTCATTTCCGCCAAAATAGAGTATACAAATCATTACTGGTACAACAGAAAGTACACATGTAATGCCCCTTCTTGATCAGGTAGGAATTTTTAAGCTGATACAATAATAATCTATCGGGGGAGTGTCCCATCGTATGATTAATTTTAGATAAGCTGAGGCTGCTTGCATAGCGGAGAAATTTATTCTTTGTGCTATCCTTTGTTTTTTCTATAATGAATCTGCTCTCGTTTTTAGGGTAACCTAAATTCAATCAAATGATTGTCTTTAAAATAAGAAAGCTCAAGTGGAAACAATTGGAAATCCTCTACCAGTTGATAGTGATTGATATTTCTTGTATGGTGGTATCATAAATACTGGGGAATAGGATGGAATGAACAACAAGAAGAAATAGTTGTATCAACTTTGTTTAATTGTAAAAAATTACAAATAGCATGCTGGATTTCTCTTGACTTAAAGTTCGCTTCAACTGTTATAGTTACAGTAAGTAAAGAGAGGAGCGTTGTGGAATGGAGTATACAAAACTTGGGAATACTGGTATGGATATTTCGAGAATTTGTTTAGGAGCAATGAGCTTTGGTGACCGGGGAAACTGGGTTCATAAATGGGTATTGAACGATGAGGAGAGCCGTCCTATTATCAGAAAGGCGATCGAGCTGGGAATTAATTTCTTTGATACGGCCAATGTGTATTCGATTGGTCGAAGTGAAGAAATTCTAGGAAAGGTATTGAGGGACTATGCGAATCGGGATGAAATTGTGTTAGCCACTAAAGTTCATGGGAAAATGCACGAAGGACCCAACAGCTCAGGATTATCCAGAAAAGCAATTTTATCTGAAATCAATCATAGCCTGAAACGTCTGCAGACAGATTATGTGGATTTGTACATTATACATCGCTGGGATTATAATACACCGATTGAGGAAACAATGGAAGCGCTGCATGATGTTGTGAAATCAGGAAAAGTACGTTATATTGGCGCCTCAGCAATGTATGCATGGCAATTTCAGAAAGCTCAGAATATTGCTGAACAAAATGGCTGGACCAAATTTATTTCCATGCAGAATCATTTAAATTTGATTTATCGTGAGGAAGAACGGGAAATGATTCCGTACTGTCAATCTGAAAAAATTTCGTTAACACCTTATAGTCCGCTTGCTTCCGGAAGATTAACAAGGGATCTGTCTGTCCAGACTGAGCGAAGTACAACAGATGATATTGCCCGTTCAAAATATGATGGAACCGCTGATAAAGATCGTCTAATTATTGAACGAGTGGCAGAGCTTGCTGAGAAATATCAGGTGAGCAGAGTGCATATTTCATTAGCATGGCTGTTACAGAAAGATTCGGTAGCTGCGCCAATTATTGGGGCAACAAAGAGGAAGCACGTGGAAACAGCAGCTTCAGCGGTAGATTTTCAGCTGTCTGCATCAGATATCTTTTACTTGGAAGAACCTTATATTCCACATAATATTGTTGGGTTCTCCTAGAAACAGAAGGACAGGCAGAAAAAGGACGTAGGCTGGAATGCTTTACTGAAAGGAAATCAGATAGTTAGTAGTACTGGTTTCTATTTTTATGTTTTTCTACAGCGTATTATCATGCTTAAAAAATTCAGAAAAAAATCTTTATTGACTGGAATGAAAAGTACCGGTTAGTTTCAACACAAAAAGCACTATGCTATTTGCTATAAAATTTTGGGCAATGAACAGGGTTGCTAGTGATGAGAGAATGTAATTTTTAAAATATGGGAAGGATGCTTTTTCAATAATTTTTCTCTATTCGTATCAAAAAGATATTTTGATTTTTTTCAAGATTTCCTGTAGACTGAATAGGATTTGACCAAGAAGAAAGAAAGGAATTCTGAGAGTAAAACAGCTTGGAACCTCCTTTTAATGCTTGAAAAATAGAATCATTCCATATTTTTGGAAAAAACAAAATACAATTGAAAAATAGAAGGAGTATAACAACCATTGGATATCTATTTAAAAAAAGCGACATTACATATTATTGACCGGGAAGCCGGTACACCGGTTTTTTCTGAACATGAGCTGGATTTGACCATAGAATACATTCGTATTTATCTGACAAACAAAATAAATAAGCTGTCAACTGCTCAAACAAAAACAGGACTTCTGGTTGCTGAAAGTCCATTCGTGGAAAAAATGAATGGTATTCCTTCCGAATTCATTCCAAAGAGTCAGGAAATTGTTCAGCACTGGTACGATAGTTATTCTGGAAGCGAGGATGGTCCCAGTGCGGATATTCTTGTCGTTCTATATGAAGAAGATACTGTTCTGCATTTGGCGATGTTGAAACTGAACTATAAAGAAAACTATACACATTTTGTCGATTATGAAAATGAAGCTGTTTATAATAAACTGATTATTAATCGGGCAATCCTTCCTTCTAAAACGCAGAAACCTGATGAAGGAATTATTATAAACCTTGATACTCTGAGTTACGAGCTTTTGGAAAAACGTTACGAATTCTCTGGGGAAAAGATTTGGTATTTTTCTGAAAAAGTCATTCAGTCTCAGCCGGCTCCTTCATTGGAAGAAAATATCAAGGAAATAAAAAAAGCGGTCAAACGTATCGGAAAAAAATATGATGAGGATGAGTTTGAACTGATTGCTTCTGTAAAGGAAGCTGTTTATGAGAGTATTGAAGAAACTGGAACCATCGATAACCAGCAGATTGCTGAGCAGGTGTTCAAGGAAAATATTTCTGCTCGAATGGCTTATCAGGAAGAAGTAAAAGAATCGAAGTTTGTCGATAAAACACCTCCGGTTCGGGAGGCCAGGGAAATATCCGAGAAGAAATTCGGAAAGCAAAAACTGAAAATGGACAACGGCATTGAACTAATTGTACCAATTGACGTATACAGAAACAGTGATCTGATTGAGTTTGTCAATAATCCAGATGGAACAGTTTCCATCACGTTGAAAAATATTGAAAAAATCAGTAATCAATTATAAAAAAGACAGTTCCAGGATATTCTCAATAATTGGAGAATTCCGGAGCTGTCCTTTTTCTTACTTTGCTGCTTCTATTTGGTTCAAAGCCTTTTCTGGAATATCTTTTTGTGATACTTCTTCCCAGCTGAGGACTCCTTTACGTTTGTTTACTTTCAATTTTAAGTAGGCACCGATGCGTAATGGTTTTTCACGGTATTCAGTCATTTTTTGAGTGACTTCATGCCCATCTTTATCGTAGGCTTTTTGTGTGTAATGATAGCTTGTAAATGGTTCTCCAGTTGAGCTTATTCCATTTTCAGCATCTCCTGTAACTGTGATCTTTGTGTAATAATCTTTTCCTCCGTAATAGTAATTGTAACCATACCAAGCACCTCCAGAAAGAAGCAGAAAGATGATTAGTAGTCCAATCAATTTTTTCATTATGTTCACCTCTTTTCTTAGTATCGCTTTTTTTAAAATTTTTTTCCATAGAAATATCTTTCTATGAGGTGACAGTTTTGTTAGTCTGATAATGAGAATGAACGAGGAGGGAATAGTGTGAAAAAAGTAAAAGTCTTCATGGATCGTTCCATAGGATATAAAGATGACTTTGGGAACATTGGATAAATGTCAATAAAGTAGACACACAAAAAGAGCAAATACCTAGCGAGAATCAAAGTATTTATCCTCCATTTCATTTGGTAAGCATATTTAGGGTGCCATGAGGGCGTTGGGAGTTATAGAACCCTTCGATGTACTTAAAGCATTCCAGTTGTACTTCTTTGAAAGAAGAAAAAGCTCTTTTGTTAAGTTAATAATTTTTTCTGGCATTTAAAGTGTACCGTGCAGTCAGAGTGTTCTCATTTTGCCTTGTCCTAATTCTATGCTAACATCAGGACCAGAGATCTCAACTTCAGGTTCCGAGACTTCAAATGAAAACATTATTACAATGAAACAGGCAATTGAAGAAGCTAATGAAACTTTAGCACGTTTGGACGATGTACCATTGCCTTACCCTGATGATGTTCAAGTTGCTAAAGAACAACTAGTTTCAGTGTCAAAAGAACAGAATGTAACAGTAAAACAAATTTAATCAGCAACGAAGCAATTAGAAGAAGCGATTAACAAAATAGAAAAATAGAAAAATGTGTAGAATGGTTTTCTGATTTCAGGAAACCATTTTATCAGTATTTATTATGTTGTTTATTAATATATATTATGTTGTTTTGTGTTATAATATAGAAAAGAAAGGAAATGAGGGATAGGGATGTCAACAACTAAGAAAAAGCCAATTCATATTTCAGTTGATAAAGATTTAAAGGAGCAAGCAGAAATGTTGTTCAATGATTTAGGACTAAATATGACAAGTGCAATTACTGTCTTTTTAAAACAGGCTGTAAAAGAACAAGCTATACCGTTTGAAATTCGTAAAATAAATAGTGAGACTTTACAAGCAATAAAAGATGTAGAAGATGGGAATTTGCAAGGAGGCTTCTCTTCGGTTAAAGAGTTAATGGAGGATTTAAATGCTTGATATTTTTTATACCTCTAAATTTAAAAAAGATTACAAAAAAATGGTAAAACAAGGGAAGCCACTTCAAGAACTTGAGAAAATAATCACGTTGCTTCAAAAGCAAGAAGCTCTACCTGAAAAACATAAAGACCACCAACTAACGGGCAACTACGCAGGCTTTAGAGAGTGTCACATTACTCCTGACTGGCTATTAATCTATCAAGTTAAAGAAGAACAGCTGATTCTTGCACTAGCAAGAACAGGTTCACACAGCGAATTATTTTAGAAAAAACCAACTTTCTTACTGAGAGTTGGTTTTTTCATAACTTCTTAAGCAAGCTTTTTGTGCGACGAGTAACCGCAGGAGCAGAAGTGTTCTGTCTCAAGAACCAGGTAGGTAACATGCATCATCTACTCTGACAAGTCAATCGTAGTGATTTATGTCAATAAGTCGGAATATACGAAAATTGTCAAGGAACACTAGTCATAAAATGAATAGCTGTGAATTGATACCTCTTGGAGATTTCTTTTCTGAAGCTGTTTAAACTGACGAGCTGTGAGGATCGTATTGTCATCGATTTTAACTTCAGAATATTGTTTCACCCATCGAGTGACAGAAGATAGGGCAATACCATATTCTTTAGCTAATGCGTTTTGTGATTTTCCACTTTCATAAAGTTTTACGATTGATTTTTTTAATTCCTCGTCAAACTTTCGCTTTGTTTTACGTTTGTCTCCCATAATCAAAAGTCCTTTCTTAAATAGTGTCTACTTTATTAGCATACATGCATATCTACCCAATTAATTATGGCTATGTTGAAGGAGTTATCGGCGATGATGGCGAAGAATAAGATGTCTATATTTTGGATATGTCAGAGCTCTTGAAAGAATTTGAAGGAGAAATAATTGCGATAGTTCATCGAAGAGATGATGTGGAAGAGAAGTGGGTGACAGCTTCTTATTCAGTTCGTTTTTCAAAGGAACAGATTGAAGATGCAATCCATTTTATTGAACGATATTTTGATTCGTATGTAGCATTGCTTGAGTGAAGGCTTCAGACAAGGTGCCTCTTAAAAAAATCAGATGTTAAATCATACTTTTTTCATGCCGTCATGGTAAAATAAGGTCAAAGAAAGGAGGCATTTACTATGTTGCCGATATACGGTTTTTTTCATCCATCCTATTTTCTGGTAATTATCGGACTGGTTATTTCCATGATTGCTTCAGCTTATGTGAACAGTACATTTAAAAAATACGATCAGGTGAAGAGTAGAAATAATGTTACAGGAACGAGAGCTGCACAGTTTATTCTGCAGTCTGAACATATTGGAGATGTTGGTGTGCAGCAAATTTCCGGTCATTTAACAGATAATTATAATTCAGGAAAAAAAATACTCAGTTTATCTGCTGCGACTGCTCAATCCACTTCTGTAGCAGCAATTGGTGTTGCAGCCCATGAATGTGGTCATGCTGTTCAGGATCACACAGGGTACAGCCCTTTAAAAATCAGAGCTGCGATTGTTCCAGTCGCAAATTTTGGTTCCATGCTGTCATTTCCAATCATTATGATTGGTGTGCTGCTGAGCTGGAATCAAACGTTGATTAATATTGGTATCCTTGCTTTTTCATTGGTCTTACTATTTCAACTGGTCACTTTGCCGGTTGAATTTAATGCATCAAGACGAGCGTTGAAAATCTTATCTGATGGGAACTTGTTAACAGAAGAAGAAGTACCTATGGCTAGAAAGGTTTTGTTAGCAGCGGCGCTTACGTACGTTGCAGCAGCTCTTTCCACTTTTCTTCAGCTGTTACGTTTAATTCTCCTGTTTAGTGGAAATAATCGCAGAAATTAACTAAGAATCAGTTGAATTACTGTGTTGTATTTTGGCTTTATGTTATGATTAATGTAAATTTAATTAGCAGGGAGACGATACAATGAAAGCATCAACAAAAATAACTGTCGGACTAAGTATTGCTGCTGTGGCAAGTGTAGTAGTTGCTGTAACTGCTTCAGAAAAAATTATTAAAAAGGTTTCTCAATTATCAAATCGCTGCAAAGCTAAAAAAATTGTTAAAGATAGATTTGGCGGCAATGAAAAGGTAATGGAGGTTGTCGATCATCTTTCAGATGATGAGCTGGACTCAATCCTAAATTTATTGGATAAAGTAAAAGAAGGTCGTGATAAGACTTCTGAGTATGCAGATAAACTTAAGGATAACGCAGGCGGAATGAAAGATAAATTCACTTCATTCTTGGAAGATTTACTGCAAAATTAATAGAAATTTTTAGACAGAAAGAATGCTGGAAAGGCATTTGCTTCTGTCTTTCTTTTTACAGAGAAAGAGTATGATATAGAGAAAGGGAATAGACAGCTGTCCTGTCAATCAGTATAATAAAACAGGTATTGTGGAAATTAGCGGAGGGACAATGATGAAAGAACAACTGTCAGAACTGACGTTAACTGATAAAGAATATTATATGAATGAAGCTATTCGTATGGCAGAAAAAGCTGCCTCTATTGATGAGGTTCCGATTGGAGCGGTCATAGTTTTGGATGGAGAGATTATTGGAAGAGGCTATAATCTTAGAGAGCATACACAACAGGCAGCTTCACATGCAGAAATGTTTGCGATTGAAGAGGCATGTAAGCATGTGGGCAGCTGGCGACTGGAGAGAGCACAACTCTTTGTGACATTGGAGCCTTGCCCAATGTGCAGCGGTGCTATGCTTTTGTCCAGAGTCGACGAAGTTTATTATGGAGCTCCTGATCCCAAGGGAGGAACAGCAGGAACATTCATGAATCTGCTGGATGATGAACGTTTTAATCATACTGCTTATGTAGAGAGCGGTATTTTGGGAGAAAAATGCGGACAGCTGTTGACTGATTTTTTTAGAGACCTTCGACAAAAAAAGAAAGAATTAAAAAAACAAAAGAAAGACTAGCCAACGAAATAAAAATGCGGTATACTATAAAAGCCGAAAGGCAGGACAATGGTGGGCCAGTGAAGCGTGTCAGATCTGGAAGGAAGCAGCACTAAGCAGGTGCCACCATGTGTCTGAATTATTTCAATGATATCAAGCCTTAGAGGGCTTTTTTATTTTACTTTTTGGTCCAGAGGACAAAAAGGGGCAATTCCATAGTATAAAAAGAGGTTGTGACAAACACTCATGAGGGCTATCGCCCACACCAAACAGAATGAAAAGAAAAAATGATCGACCTACACGCTATTTCCTGTCATACTAAAGAGGACAGAAGGGCTTGTAGGTCGATCACTTATTG